>JAENXG010000030.1 GCA_016649675.1 Methyloceanibacter sp. | reverse complement strand
GACCGCAAGCGTCTTGCCCTGCGTCGGCCGCACCGCTCCAAGCGATAGCGGTATCCAGTCGATCTGCGCCTTCATGATCCCGCTCATCGCCCCATGTCGCTCTGGGCTGCACCACACGTGACCTTCCGACCAGGATGACAGGTCGCGCAGTTCCTGAACCTTTGGGTGTTCGGCGGGGGCGTCATCGGGTAGTGGCAATCCGGACGGGTTGAAAACGCGGACTTCCGCACCGAAGGTTTCGAGAAGTCGGGCCGCCTCCATAGTAAGAAAGCGGCTGAAAGATCGGGTGCGCAGCGACCCGTAGAGCATCAGAATCCGCGGCCTATACGTCGCGGACCCGACCCGCAAGGTGGCGGCCTCAGGAAGCGCAAACGCATTCGCCACGATGTTGGGGAGATCGTTCAAATCGGGTGGCATCACCGGTCGGCCTCACTGATTCTCAATTGCTGCCAAGTCCATAGTTCTGGACATAACGACAGATCGTCTTGGCGTCAATTCGCTGAAAATTGTTGTCGCCGGGACAGTAAATCGGCGGCGCGCACTTCGTCCGGTGCGCTGTTATAGAACTGTCACACAAGTGACATAGTAGCGTTATTGCGCAGCGCTAACGCTCGCCGGGCGGTCGGGGAAGGGTCCTGCGGCCGCGCGGTCCTCCGGGGACCGATATCTCCACCCCTAAGGGAGAGCGAATATGAGGTTCATGTCTTATGCGGCAGCTGCGTGCTTGGCCGCAGCGTTCACCATCACCACTGCCCAGGCAGCCGATATTTCGGGTGCCGGCGCGACCTTCCCCTATCCGATCTATGCGAAATGGGCCGATACCTACAAGAAAGACACCGGCAACGGGCTCAACTACCAGTCGATCGGCTCAGGCGGGGGCATCAAGCAGATCGAAGCCAACACGGTCACCTTCGGCGCCACCGACAAGCCGCTCGATCAGAAAGAGCTCGACGCCAATGGCCTGATCCAATTCCCGATGATTATCGGCGGCATCGTGCCCGTCGTGAATATCGAGGGCGTTGCCCCCGGCGAGCTCGCGCTCGACGGCCCGACGCTTGCCAATATCTTCATGGGTACGATCACCAAATGGGACGATGCAGCGATCAAGAAGCTCAACCCGAAGGCCAAGCTTCCTTCGGTCGCCATTGCCGTCGTGCACCGCTCCGACGGGTCTGGAACGACCTTCAACTTCACCAATTACCTGGCCAAGGTGAGCCCGGACTGGAAGTCCAAGGTTGGCTCTGACGCCGCGGTCGAGTGGCCGGTCGGCATCGGCGCCAAAGGGAATGAGGGCGTTGCCAACAACGTCGCCCAGACCAAGGGTTCGATCGGTTATGTCGAATATGCCTATGCCAAGCAGAACAAGCTGACGTTCACCGGCATGGTCAACAAGGATGGCAAGACCGTTCCCCCCGAGATGAAGTCGTTCCAGGCCGCCGCGGCCAACGCCGATTGGAAATCCGTTCCCGGTTATGGGGTGATTCTGACCGAGCAGCCCGGCGCCGAGTCTTGGCCGATCACGGCGGCGAGCTTCATCCTGATGCACACGGTCCCGCAAGACGCGGCAAACTCCGCCGAAGCGCTCAAGTTCTTCGACTGGGCCTACAAGAACGGCGACAAGATGGCTGAAGAGCTCGACTATATCCCCATGCCCGACAACGTCGTCGCGCTCGTGCATGAGGAGTGGAAGAAGTTCAAGGATTCGGCCGGCAAGCCGATCTTTGCCATGAATTGATTGGGTTGACCAAAGATAGGAGCGGTCCTTCACCGCTCCTATCGCTTTCTCGCTCCCGCTGGGACATCTCATGCCTAACCGAAATCGGGGACTGACGGGATGATGGATGCGGCCGCCCCTTCGGGAGACGTGTTGCTCGTCCAGGCCGTGAGCAGGCGCTCCCAAATGCTGCGCCGCTTCAGCCGCGACGACGCTATCTTCCGCCTTCTGACCCAGTCATCGGCCATCGCCGTGCTGGTGATCCTCGCCGGCGTCTTGCTCTCGCTTCTGCTCGGCTCGCTCCCCGCCTGGCGCGCCTTCGGCTTCGACTTCCTCACCTCGCAAAGCTGGAACCCGGTCACCGAGAAGTTCGGCGCTTTGCCTGCCATCTACGGCACGCTGCTGACTTCCGTCATCGCCATGCTGATTGGCGTTCCGGTCAGCCTCGGCATTGCGATCTTTCTCACCGAGATTTGTCCGCAGAGCTTGCGACGGACCATCGGCACCGCCATCGAGCTCTTGGCCGGCATCCCGAGCATCATCTACGGCATCTGGGGACTGTTCGTATTCGCGCCGTTTGTCCAGGCCCATGTGCAGCCGGCCCTGATCGACACCTTCGCCAATATTCCGATCCTCAATCAACTGTTCGCCGGCCCTCCTTACGGCATCGGTCTGCTGACGGCCGGCCTGATCCTGGCCATCATGGTGCTTCCCTTCATCACCTCGATCACCCGGGAGGTGTTCGATACCGTGCCTCCGGTGCTGAAAGAGGCGGCCTATGGCATCGGCTGCACGCGCTGGGAGGTGATGCGCCGCGTGGTCATCCCCTACACGCGCGTCGGCATCATCGGCGGCGTCATGCTGGGCTTGGGCCGCGCGCTTGGCGAGACCATGGCGGTGACCTTCGTCATCGGTAATGCCCACCGGATCATGCCATCGATCATGGCGCCGGGCACGACCATCTCGGCCTCCATTGCCAATGAATTCACCGAAGCGACCGGCGATCTCTATACCGCCTCGCTGATCGCGCTCGGCCTCATCCTGTTCTTCATCACCTTCGCCGTGCTCGCCGCAGCAAGGCTGCTACTGATGCGGATCGAGCGGAAGGCGGGAAACTGACCATGGCAACCGTAGCCGCGACCCCCCGCTATGCCCGCAGACGCCGGGGCAATCATATCGCCACCGCATTGTCGATCGGCGCTGCCGCCTTCGGCTTGAGCTGGCTGGTGCTCATCCTGCTCGTGCTCGTGGTGAAAGGCGTGGGTGGGCTCTCGCTGGGGGTGTTCACCGAGATGACGCCGCCACCCGGCGGGGTCGGCGGATTGCTGAACCCGATCATGGGCAGCCTGATCCTCACCGTTCTCGCGGTCATCTTCGGCACGCCGCTCGGCATCCTGGCCGGGACCTACATGGCCGAGTATGGCCGGCACTCCAAGCTCACCATGGTGGTCCGCTTCATTAACGACATTCTGTTGAGCGCGCCCTCCATCGTTATCGGCCTTTTCGTCTACGAGATCATGGTTGCGACCATGGGACACTTCTCCGCCTGGGCGGGGTCGGTGGCGCTCGCCATCATCGTCATCCCCGTCGTGGTGCGCACCACCGAGGATATGCTGCTGCTCGTGCCCAACACCTTGCGCGAGGCTTCGGTCGCCCTTGGCATCCCGCGATGGTTGGTGATCCGCGATATTGCCTACCGCGCCGCGCGCGCCGGCATGATCACCGGGGTGTTGCTCGCCATCGCCCGCATCACCGGCGAGACGGCGCCGCTCCTGTTCACGGCGCTGAACAACCAGTTCTTTAGCTGGAACCTGAACGCGCCCATGGCGAGCCTTCCGGTCGTCATCTTCCAGTTTGCCTTGAGTCCCTACGCAGACTGGCAGCAGCTCGCCTGGACCGGGGCTCTCCTAATTACAGTCACTGTGCTGGGCTTAAGCATCCTGGCGCGCATGCTTGCTTCCAAGAAGGTGCTGACATGAGTCTAGCCATCCACACTGACGTAAAAGAGCAGGTCGCCATGTCGAGCGATGCCCCCGCCCTGGAACCGAAGGTCGCGGTGCGTCATCTGAACTTTTACTATGGGGACTACCGCGCGCTGGCGGACAACAACGTCAACCTCTACAAGAACAAGGTGACGGCGTTCATCGGCCCCTCGGGCTGTGGCAAGTCTACCCTGCTGCGCGTCCTGAACCGCATGTATGACCTTTACCCCAATCAGCGGGCCGAGGGCGAGGTGCTGCTCGACGGCGAGAACATCTTGAGTCCCCATCAGGATCTCAATCTGCTCCGCGCCAAGGTGGGTATGGTGTTCCAGAAGCCGACGCCGTTCCCCATGACCATCTACGAGAACATCGCCTTCGGCGTGCGCCTCTACGAGCAGATGTCCAAGGCCGACCTCGACGCCCGCGTCGAGGAAGCGCTGCGGCGTGCGGCCATCTGGGATGAGGCCAAGGACAAGCTCGACGCCAGCGGCTTGAGCCTATCCGGCGGCCAACAGCAGCGGTTGTGCATCGCCCGCACCGTCGCCATCAAGCCTGAGGTCATTTTGCTCGATGAGCCCTGCTCGGCGCTCGACCCGATCTCCACCGCCAAGATCGAGGAGTTGATCGACGTCCTGAAGAAGGACTACACAATTGCTATTGTCACCCACAACATGCAGCAGGCCGCCCGCACCTCCGACTTCACCGCCTTCATGTATCTCGGCGAGTTGATCGAGATCGATGAGACGACCAGAATTTTCACCAATCCCAAGCAGCAGCGTACGCAGGACTACATCACCGGCCGCTTCGGCTAGTCTTACGCTATCGAGGAGACCGATCGAATGGAAAAGCAGCACGAGCATATCGTCAGGTCGTATGAGGAGGAACTCTCCCTCCTCAACAACAAGGTCGCCAAGATGGGCGGCCTCGCCGAGCAGGTGCTCGGCCAGTCCATCGACGCCCTGGAACGCCGCGATCCGCAGCTTGCAGCCGCCACCATCAATGAGGACGAGGCGATCGACGAGCTGGAGAAGGAGATCGAGGAGCAGGCGGTGGTGATGATCGCGCGCCGTCAGCCTCTGGCCTACGACCTCCGCCAGATCATGGCGGCGCTCCGCATCGCCAACGATCTCGAGCGCATCGGCGATCTCGGCAAGAACATCGCCAAGCGCGCCGTCGCGGTGGTGAGCGAGCAACAGCCGAAGCAGCTGATGCTCGGCCTGAAGCATATGGGCGAGCTCGCTCTCGGTCAGCTGAAGGAGGTGCTCGACGCCTTCATCGAGCGCGACGCCGACCGCGCGCTCAAGGTCTGGTACAAGGACGAAGAGATCGACGCCATGTACAACTCGCTGTTTCGCGAGCTCCTCACCTACATGATGGAGGACCCGCGCAACATCGGGCTTTGCACCCATCTCTTGTTCGGCGCCAAGAACATCGAGCGCATCGGCGACCACGCCACCAACATCGCAGAGACGGTCTATTACCTCGTGCATGGCAGGCCAATCACCGATCAGCGCCCCAAGGGCGACACCACAAGCACGACGCCGGTCGCGCTGAAGCGCTCGGCGGGGTAATTCATGCTTGAGACGAACGCCATGAGCCAAGGTGCCAAGGTCTTGGTCGTTGAGGACGAGGAGCCGTTGGCCTTGCTCCTGCGCTACAATCTTGAGGCCGAAGGCTATACCGTCGACGTGGTGCATCGCGGCGACGAGGCGGAGGTGGCCATTGCCGAGGGCTCGCCCGACCTGATCGTGCTCGACTGGATGCTGCCGGGCCTTTCCGGGCTCGAGCTGTGCCGGCGCCTCCGCACCGGCAAGGATAGCCGCACCATTCCCATCATCCTGCTGACGGCGCGGAGCGAGGAGAGCGACCGCATCAGGGGGCTCACCACCGGCGCCGACGACTACGTGGTCAAGCCGTTCTCGCTCCCAGAGCTGATGGCGCGGGTGAGGGCCATCTTGCGGCGCACCCACCCAGAGCGCATCGCCTCGGTCCTAAGCGTCGGCGACATCGAGCTCGACCGGGAATCGCACCGCGTGACGCGGAATGGCCGCCAGGTTCATCTCGGCCCGACCGAGTTTCGCTTGCTCGAGTTCCTCATGCAGAGCCCCGGCCGCGTGTTCAGCCGCGCCCAGCTGCTCGATGGTGTGTGGGGCCGCAACGTCTATGTCGACGAGCGCACGGTCGATGTGCATATCGGGCGTTTGCGCAAGGCGATGATGCGCGGGCCGGAGACCAATCCCGTCCGCACCGTGCGCGGCGCCGGCTACGCCTTCTCCGACAAGCTCGAAGAACCCGCCTAGCGATCACGGGCCTCTCCCTTCGAGACGGCGCTTACGCGCCTCCTCAGGGTGAGGCGTCAATTCCTCATCCAGAGGAGCGGGCGAAGGCCGCGTCGCAAAGGATGAGGCCCCCACCCTTATCGTGAAATGAAAAGAGGCGCCGGGTTGCGGCGCCTCTTATCGTTGGCTCCTGCCGGTTATTCTAGCCGGTGGCGAAGCGCTTCTCCCGCCGGCGCATCTGCACCGGCTGATAGGCCATGCGGGCGTGGTGCTCGCAATAAGGCAGCGAAGCGCAGCTCTTGCGACCGCAGAAATGGAACTCGGGCTCCCCCGGATCGCCGATGGGCCATTTGCACATCGACTCTTTCAGGGTGAGGATGCTCGCCCGCTCGTTGAGCGGGATGACGAGTTCCCTAAGCGGCGCCGGCGACAGCTCAAGCTCTTCCTCGTAACTCGGCTTGAGCGCCGTATTGCCGCGCGTCCCGAACATCAGCGACGGCGCACGATTGGCCCGCGGCACATGCGTCCGCCGCGGCCTCGGGCTTGACGAGCGCGAACTCGTCGCCCGCCCCGAAAGCCCAAGTCTATGCACCTTGCCGATCACGGCATTACGAGTCACTCCGCCCAAGCGACCTGCGATCTGGCTCGCGCTCAGTCCCTCGGCCCAGAGTTTCTTTAGCAGTTCAACCCTCTCATCGGTCCAACCCATGGTTTGGCCTCCTCGTTTGGACTCAGAATCCCCCCGTCTGCCTAGAGACGGCGCTAAAAAACACTCGGAATTACTGCTGAGAATGACCGCCCGGGCGCGAACGCAGCACCCACGATATCTTGTAGCCGAGCGGTATTACGCTACTATATCCGGCAAAACCCGGCAAGCGTCCGCCACGCTTGTGAGTCCGTTTTCCACCGGAACGATAGGATTCTGCCACTTCTCTTCGAAGAACACAAATAGGAGAGTGGATGGAAAGGTGGAGAAGCATGGGATAAGCGCTCATTTGGCGCTGATTGACAGGCTCCCAGGGGAGACCTAATGCTCTGAGTTTCCTTGCTGCCGCCCCCCGGCGGCAATTTTATTTCAGGGACAGCGCAAGTTTCATGTCGGCCCTCCTTCCGACCTATGCCCGCAGCGAGCTTTCCTTCGCACGCGGGGAAGGTGCCTATCTCTTCACCGTGGCTGGCGAGCGCTATCTCGACTTCGCCAGCGGCGTCGCCGTGACGGCGCTCGGCCATGCCCACCCCCATCTCGTCAAGGCCTTGACCGAGCAGGCAAAGAAGCTCTGGCACGTCTCCAATCTGCACCGCATTCCGGAGCAGGAGCGGCTCGGCGAGAGGCTCTGCGGCGCGACTTTCGCCGACCGGGTGTTCTTCGCCAATTCCGGCGCCGAGGCGGTCGAATGCGCCATCAAGGCCGCCCGCCGCTATCATTTCAAGAATGGCGCGCCCGAGCGCTATCGCCTCATCACCTTCGAAGGCGCCTTTCACGGCCGGACGCTTGCCACTATCGCTGCCAGCGGCCAGGCCAAGCATCTCGAAGGCTTCGGGCCTCCGGTGGACGGGTTCGACAAGGTTGAGGCCTTGGACATTGAAGCGGTCGAGGCCGCGATCGGCGACGCCACGGCCGGCATCCTCATCGAGCCGATCATGGGCGAAGGCGGCATGCGCGAGGTCTCCTGGCGCTTCCTGCAGGATCTGCGCAGCCTCGCCGACGAGCACGGCATCCTGCTCCTGCTTGACGAGGTGCAGACCGGCATGGGCCGCACCGGGCGCCTGTTCGCCCATGAATGGGCGGGCATCACCCCCGACATCATGGCGACCGCCAAAGGGCTCGGCGGCGGTTTCCCTATGGGCGCCTGCCTCATGACCGAATCCGTCGGCGTCGCGATGACGCCGGGCAGCCACGGCTCGACCTTCGGCGGCAATCCGCTCGCCATGGCGGTCGGCAATGCCGTGCTCGACGTGGTGCTCGAGGAGGGCTTTCTCGATCACGTCGCGCAGATGGGGCTCAGGTTGAAACAGCGGCTTGCCGCTCTCCAGGACGAGCATGGTGACGTCATCGAGGAGGTGCGCGGCCAGGGGCTGATGCTCGGGCTGAAATGCAAGGGGCCGAACCTCGAGCTGCTGGAAGCGCTGCGCGCCGAGAAGATGCTGACGGTGCAGGCCGGCGACAATGTCGTGCGCCTCTTGCCGCCGCTCATCGTGGGCGAGGCGGAGATCGACCTTGCTGGCGAGAAGCTCGATGCCGCCTGCGTCGCCTTGAAGAGCCGCGCGCTCGCCCACGCCTGACCTCTCCGTCACCCGATACCGTCCATGGCCCTCAAGCACTTCCTCGATATCGACGCGTTGGACGAGAAGACGCTGCGCGCGATCATCGACCTGGCGGCTACGATCAAGCGCAAAGGGCGGGTGCCGAAAAGCCTCGGGCTCCGTGCGGGCGCCGTGCTCGCCATGATCTTCGAGAAGCCCTCGACGCGGACGCGCGTCTCCTTCGAGGTCGCCATGCATCAGCTCGGCGGGCAATCCGTCGTGCTCAGCCCGCAGGACATGCAGCTTGGGCGGGGCGAGACGCTGGCCGACACCGCCCGGGCGCTATCACGCTACGTCGACGCCATCATGCTCCGCACCGGACCGCATGCGACGCTGACCGAGCTTGCGGCCAATGCCACCGTGCCGGTCATCAACGGGCTGACCTGCCAGTCGCATCCCTGCCAGGTGATGGCCGACGTCATGACCTTCGAGGAGCTGAAGGGCCCGATCCAAGGCCGCACAATTGCCTGGATCGGCGACGCCAATAATGTCGCCACCTCGTGGGTGCACGCTGCGGCGCGGTTCGGTTGCAAGCTGAGGATCGCTTCGCCGCGCGAGTTCGCGCCGGCGCCCGCGCTGCTGGCTTGGGCGAAGAAAGAGGGCGCCGATATCAAGGTTGGCGAGGACCCGCTTGCCGCCGCGCGCGGCGCCGATTGCGTAGTGACCGATGTCTGGGTTTCGATGGGCGATGGCGACGAGAAAAAGCGGATCGCGGCATTCCGCCCGTTCCAGGTCGACGGCGCGGTGATGGCTCAAGCCGCCAAGGAGGCGATCTTCATGCATTGCCTGCCGGCGCATCGCGGCGACGAGGTGACGGCGGACGTGATCGACGGCCCGCAATCGGCGGTGTGGGACGAGGCCGAGAACCGGCTGCATGTGCAGAAGGCCATTCTCGCCTGGTGTCTCAGTCCTGCAAGTCTCGGCAGTGAAGGTGCCGGCACCAAGCGCAAAGGAGCCAAGCGCCGCTTGGGGAGCGCCAAAGCCCGCGGAGCCAAGCGATGACCGAGCATTCGCCGGAGCGAAGGATCGAGCTCGCCATCCCCGAGGACGATTTGATCCTGCCCTTCCAGGCGGATCAGGCCGATGTCGTCGGCCGCCTCGTCAAGCTCGGGCCCACGGTCGACACCATCCTTTCCCGTCACGATTATCCGGAACCGGTCTCGCAGCTCCTCGGCGAGGCGGTGGCGCTGACTGCGCTGCTCGGCGCCGCGCTCAAATCTGAGGGCAAGTTCATCCTCCAGGCCTCGACCGATGGGCCGGTCGATCTCCTCGTCGCCGATTATCAGGTGCCGGGGGGTTTACGCGGCTATGCGCGCTTCTCGCCCGAGCGTCTCGCAGCCCTTCCGCCCGATGGACGGCTGTTAGGCGAAGGCCATTTGGCCATGACCATCGACCGTGGCGTCGAGACCGAGCGCTATCAGGGCGTGGTGCCGCTCGAAGGCGAAACCCTGACCGAGGCCGCCGACACCTATTTCCGCCAGTCCGAGCAGCTCCCCACCTTCATCAGGCTCGCCGTGGCGCGGCACTACCGAGCGGGCGCGTCGGGGGCGCGGCCTTGGACCTGGCGCGCCGGTGGGCTGCTGGTGCAGAAGCTCACCCGCGAAGGCGGCCGCGTCACCGGCAGCGGGTCGGCCTTCGAGGAGGAGGACTGGACGCGCGCGCGTGCCCTGGCCGAGACGGTCGAGGACCACGAGCTGCTCGACCCCATGCTGCCTCCCGACCGGCTGCTCTATCGGCTGTTCCACGAGGAGCAGGTGCGCGCCTACCGCGCCATCCCGCTCGAGAGCTATTGCAGCTGCTCTCGGGGACGCGTCGAGGAGCTGCTAAGGGGTTTCTCGGCCGAGGATCTGGCCGACATGGTGGTGGACGGCGAGGTGTGGGTCACCTGCGAGTTCTGCAACAGCCGCTACCACTTCGACCCTGCCTCCTTCGCCGACGCGTAAGCAGCGAACTAAGCGCTCAGCTCCTTGGCGAGGCCGGCGAGGAAGGCCATGCAGGCCTCGAGCTGCGCCAGGCTCACATATTCGTCTGCCGCATGGGCCTGCGCGATGTCGCCGGGCCCGCAGATCACGGCCGGACACCCGGCCTGCTCGAACAGGCCCGCCTCGGTGGTGTAGGACACGGCGTGGGTTTCCGCTTCTCCGGTGAGCGCAAGCGCCAAGGCGACGGCGTCCGACTGCGGCGCCGCCACGAAGGCCGGCACAGAATTCACCGCCTTGATCTCGATCGCGGCGTCTTTCGTCATCGCCCGCATGCGCGGTAGCAGCGCGGTCTCGGCGAAGGCAGCAAGATCGCGCGGGACATCGGCCGGCGCGGCGGAGGGCAAGCTCCGCACCTGCCACTGGAACTCGCAATTCTTCGGCACGATGTTGGCCGCCGTGCCGCCGTGAATCGTGCCGACCGACACGGTGGAGAAGGGCGGCTCGAAGCGTCGATCGTTCTCTTTCGCCGCAATGTCGACGCCGATGCGGTCGAGCTCGCCCACGAGCGCCGCCGCCACCGAGATCGCATTCACGCCGAGCGCAGGCAGGCTCGAATGGGCCTCGCGTCCGGTGACGGTGGTGCGATAGGCATCGATGCGTTTATGCGCGTCGATCACCGCCATGCTGGTCGGCTCGCCGACGATGATGGCGCGGGGGCGCGGCAGGTCCTTGCCGAGCCGCGCGATCAGCGGCCTCACCCCCGTGCAGCCCACCTCCTCGTCATAGGAGATGAGGATGTGGACCGGCTCTTTGAGCGGGCTCGCTTTGAACAACGGCACGGATGCGAGCACGCAAGCGATGAAGCCCTTCATGTCGCAGGTGCCGCGGCCGTAGAGCTTGCCGTCACGCTCCGTGAGCGTGAAGGGATCGCTCGTCCAGCTTTGACCGTTGACGGGTACGCAGTCACTATGGCCGGAAAGACCGATGCCGCCGTCGCCTTTGCCCCCGATGGTGGCGAACAGGTCGGCCTTGGCGCCGTCGGGGGAGGGGACGAGCGTCGCCTCGATGCCGTGGCCCTTGAGAGTGTCCTGCACGAAGCCGATCAGGGCGAGGTTCGACCTCGAGCTGGTCGTGTCGAATCCGACGAGCGCCTTCAGCAGCTCCTGCACTGTCGAAATTTGGGAGGGCAACAGAGGCTTCCTTGGGGGCTCGGTCCTCACCCTGAGGAGGGACTGGTGCGGAAGCGCTCAGCCGACCTGGCGCGGGCCTTCATGGCTTCGACTTCGCGATCGCGTGGCGGCGCATTGCTGACGAGCTGATCGATCAGCTCGCGCGCCGCCAAGGTGACCTTGTTCACGGCCCGGTCGAAGGCGGCCTCATTCGCCTTGGAGGGCCGCGTGCAGCCGCTCAACTTCCGCACGAATTGCAACGACGATAGATAGACCTCCTCATCCGTGGCGGGCGGGTCGAAATTATGCAGCATCTTGATGTTTCGGCACATGATCGTCCTCGTGTCGCGGCCGCGCTTCCGCGAAAAAATGGCACACCAGGGGGATGCGGCGGGCAAGGCGGCCTACCGAGCTCCTTAACGCTCCACAGCAAGGGCCTGGTCGAGATCCGCGATCAGGTCGCCCACCTCCTCGAGTCCGATCGACAGCCTGAGGCTGCGGTCGAAAATGCCGAGCTCGGCCCGCACCTCTGGCGAAAGCCGCTGATGTGTCGTCGTCGCCGGATGGGTGATCAGGCTCTTGGCGTCGCCGAGATTGTTGCTGATCTTGAAGATCTGGAGCGCATTCATGAAGCGGAATGCGGCCTCCTTGCCACCCTTGATCTCGAAGGCGACCATCGGCCCGCCGCCACCCATCTGCTTTTTCGCCAGTCCATGTTGCGGATGATCGGCGCGGCCGGGATACAGCACGCGCGCGACCTCGCCCCGCTCGGCAAGGAAATCGGCAATGGTAGCGGCGGACGCACCGTGGCGCTCCACCCGCAAGGTCAGCGTCTCCAGCCCCTTGAGCAACACCCAGGCATTGAACGGGCTGAGCGATGGCCCGGTATGCTTCAGGAAATTGTGCAGCTTCTCCTCGATGAACTCCTTAGAGCCCAGCACGACCCCGCCGAGGCAGCGGCCCTGGCCGTCGATATGCTTGGTGGCCGAATAGACCACGATGTCGGCGCCGAGCTTCATTGGCCGCTGCAGGAGCGGCGTGGCGAACACATTGTCGACCACCACGAGCGCGCCGGCTTGTCTGGCGATCGCCGAGACGCCCGCGATATCGACGAGCTCGAGCACCGGATTGGTCGGCGTCTCGAAGAAGAACATGCGCGTGTTGGGCTTGACCGCTGCTCGCCACGCGTCGAGATTGCGCCCGTCGACCAGCGTCGTCTCGATGCCGTAGCGCGGCAGCAAATCCTCGACGATGTAGCGGCAGCTGCCGAACAGCGCCCGCGCCGAGACCACATGGTCGCCGGTCTTCAGATGGCAGAGGAGGGAGGCGGAGACGGCGGCCATGCCGCTCGCTGTGCCGCGCGCGGCAGGGGCCCCTTCGAGCGCACACATGCGCGCTTCGAACATGGCGACGGTCGGGTTGGCGTAGCGGCTATAGACATAGCCTTCCTCCTCGCCCTTGAATCGTCGCTCGGCCTGCTCGGCGCTCTCATAGACATAGCCCGAATTGAGGAAGATGGCTTCCGAGGTCTCGCCGAACTGGCTCCGGAGCGTCCCCTCATGCACGAGCTTGGTCGCCGGCTGCCAGGCGAGGCGGCGCTTTTCTCGGTCCTTCGCTGTGCCCATCGGCGTCACTCCCTTGAACTGGAGCCGAAGCCGGGCAAAAAAACCCGGGCTTTGGCTGTGAAGGCCAAAAGACCGGGATCGGCGCTACGCGCTTCGCACGGCCTTTTAGCGAGTTGTTTAACGTGGCTGCAAGCCGGCCGGCCAAATCACCACGAGGGCGCATTCATCGCGCTTCCGAGGCCCTCCCGTCAAGCCTCATGGGGCTGCGTCCCTCTTGTGAATCCGGGGGAGAAGACCGAGCTTAACAGGACTAAATGCCCTCTGACATGCCAAGACCATAGTCGATGCAGCCCGTAACCCCACGCGACAAGCTCTTTGAGGCCCTTCCCGAAGGTCCCCGCGCCGGGGCGCCGGCCGACGCCACGCGAAGCACCTTTGCCCGCACCGGTATTTTGCCGAGCCAGGCCATCCGCGCCCTGATTGCTGCCGGCGAGATCATGGGAGCGCCCGACATCGCGCCCGAGCAGATCCAGCCCGCCAGCCTCGATTTGAGGCTCGGCAAAGTCGCCTACCGCATCCGCGCGAGCTTCCTCCCTGGTGCCAACGCCACGGTGCGCGACAAGCTCGAAGCGCTCAAATTCCACGAGATCGATTTGACCAAGGGCGCGGTGCTGGAGGCGGGCTGCGTCTATCTCGTGCCCTTGATCGAGCAGCTCAAGCTCCGTTCGACCATCGCGGGCTTCGCCAATCCCAAGAGCTCGACCGGCCGGCTCGACGTGTTCACGCGCCTCATCGCCGATAATCAGGACAGCTTCGACGCCGTCGAGGAAGGCTACAGCGGCCCGCTCTTCGCCGAGATTTGCCCCCGCACCTTCTCCATCAAGGTTCGCTACGGCTCGCGGCTGAATCAGATCCGCTTCCGCCGCCGCGTCGGCCAACAGCTCGATGCCGACGAGCGGCCGGGCCGCGTGCCCGACCGGCGCTTGCGTGAGATCCATTCCGATGTGGGCTTGGTCGAGGGGGAGGCTGCGATCCGCGAAGGGCTGAACCTGAGCATCAGCCTCGTGCCCATTCCGCCGTCCGGCCTCGTCGGCTATCGCGCCCGCCGTTATGCCGGCGTGATCGACGTCGATGCGATCGGGGCCTACGACGCCGGCCAGTATTGGGAGACGGTCAAGCTCGGCGAGGATCATCGCCTCGTGCTCGATCCCCATGAGTTCTACATCTTGGCCTCGAAGGAGAGCGTCTCGGTGCCGCCGGCCTATGTGGCCGAGATGGCGCCTTTCGATCCCCTGATCGGCGAGTACCGGGTGCACTATGCGGGCTTCTTCGATCCCGGCTTCGGCTATGCCGAGGGAAAAGTGCCGGGCGCCAAGGCCGTGCTCGAGGTCCGCAGCCTCGACATCCCCTTCATCCTGGAGGACGGGCAGATCGTCGGGCGCCTCGTCTACGACAAGCTCACCGACATCCCCGATACGCTGTACGGCCAGGGCATCGGCTCCCACTACCAGGCGCAAGGTTTGAAGCTGTCGAAGCACTTTAAGCTGGGTTAGGTGCCATTCTTGGGCTTCCGCCGGCGCGCCTGCCGCGGCAGCGGGCGCGTGCCCGCGATCTCGCTACGGCCCCATTCGGCGAGCGCCCTGACCGCGGTGGCCAGCTTTAGCCCGGTCTCGGTCAAGCGATAGTCGTAGCGGCTGCGCGGCGTTGCCGATGGACGCCGCTCGATGATTCCCGCCTGCTCGAGATGTTTGAGCCGCTGGCTCAAGATGTTGGTCGGGATGCCTTCGCCGGCATTGAGCAGCTCCCCAAAACGCGAGCGGCCGAACAGGAGGTCGCGCACGATCAGAAGGCTCCATTTGTCGCCGATGCGATCGAGCGCGCAGGAAAGCGGACAGTCTGAGCGTTTCAAGCGCTTGGCTTGCGATCCCTTGGTCTTAATGGGCGTTCTCATATCAGATTTCCAAATCCCCACCACTTGCATTTTGCAAGTAGTGAAACTATCTGCCGCTTTCAACCCTGTGATACGAGGCCATCATGACGCTTCTGCTAATTGCAATCGGCACGCTGGTTGCCATTTTTGCCGCTGGCTTCGTCGTCGAAGCGCTTCGTCAGCGGCCGGCGGCACCCGACAAGCTCTATTGGGCGCCCGACCTTCCCATCCAGTACACGGAGATCGACGGCAATCGCATCCGTTACATCAAGACCGGTAGCGGACCGAATCTCGTTCTGCTGCATACGCTCAGAACGCAGCTCGACCTCTTCGAGAAGATCGTGCCCACGCTCGCGAAATCCTTCACCGTCTATGCGCTTGACTATCCGGGGCACGGTTTCTCAGACATCCCCCAGGCGGACTACAGCCCGGACGTGTTCGTGAATGCGGTGGAAGGCTTCCTTCATAAGCTCGATCTCAAAGATGTTACGCTGGCCGGCGTCTCGATCGGCGGCGTGATTGCGTTGATCATCGCGGCCAAGGGCAACCCCCGGGTCACCAAGGTCGTTTCCATCAATCCCTACGACTACGGCAACGGCACAGGTCTCGCCCGCGCCAACGCTTTTGCGTGGCTGACGGTGAACCTCGGCAAAGTGCCGGTGCTTGGAGAAGCGTTCATGCGGCTGCGCACCGCCTATGTGGAGGGGTGCATCCTTCGGGGCGGCGTTGCGGATCCATCCGCCATCACCGCAGGGTTCGGCGAGCAGGCCAACGCCTCGGGGCGCCGGCCGGGACACTACCAGGCATTTC
>JAENXG010000071.1 GCA_016649675.1 Methyloceanibacter sp. | reverse complement strand
GCAATGTTCCTGCGATTGAAGCCCGGAGATCGCCGGGCGGCGTTGGCGATGCTCGAAGATTGATCTTGCTGCCGGGGTCTACGTCCCCTGGATCTCCTCGCGCAGCAGCTCGAGCCTCAGCCAATCCTCTTCCGCAGCCGCAAGCTCGGCCTGAACTTTTGCGAGCGCCGCTCCCGCCGCCGCGAAGCCGCTGCGGTCGCTTGCATAGAAATCCGGGTCGGCGAGCAGATGTTCCAGCCGACGCATCTCTTGATTGAGAGCGGCGATGCGGGCGGGCGAGCTCTTCAATTCATGTTGCTCTGTCGGGCTCAAGCGCTTGCGAGGCCCTGAGGTACTTTCAGCCTGAGGCGCCGGTCGCGCCGCGCTCGGGGCGAGCCGCTTCTCGCGCTGCTGCGCGGCAACGCCGTGGCCGCGCTGCGCCACCATGTCGGAATAGCCGCCGGCATACTCGATCCACCGACCCTCCCCCTCGAAGGCGATCACCGAAGTAACCGTGCGGTCGAGGAAGTCGCGGTCGTGGCTGACGAGAAGGAGCGTGCCGGGATAGGAAGCGAGCATCTCCTGCAGGAGGTCGAGGGTCTCGAGGTCGAGGTCGTTGGTCGGCTCGTCCAGCACCAGCAGGTTCGAGGGACGCGCCAGCGCCACGGCCAGCATCAGCCTCCCCCGCTCGCCCCCCGACAGCGCCTTGACCGGCGTGCGCGCCTGCTCCGGCTTGAACAGGAAATCCTTCATGTAGCCGATGACATGACGCGACTCCCCATTGATGATCACCGCATCGCCCCCTCCACCGGTCAGGGTGGCGGCGACCGACGTCTCGGGGTCAAGGCTCTCGCGCCGCTGGTCCAGCGTCGCGATCTCGAGATTGGTGCCGAGTTGCACGCTGCCGGTATCGGGCGGAAGCGTGCCCGTGAGCAGATTGATGAGCGTCGTCTTGCCGGCGCCGTTCGGACCCACGATGCCGACCCGGTCGCCGCGGGCGATTTTCACGCTGAAGTCGGCCACCAGCTTGAGGTCGCCGTAGCTCTTGGCGATGCGCCTTGCCTCGATGACCTTCTTGCCGGTCTCTCTTGCCTCCTGCACCGACAGCTTCACGTCGGCCGCCGCGCGGTTGGCTAGCCCGCGCTTGCGCTGGTCGCGAAACTCGTGCAGCGCTTCAAGGCGGCGCTGGTTGCGCTTCCGCCGTGCGCTGACGCCGTAGCGCAGCCAATGCTCCTCCTGCACGATGCGGCGGTCGAGCTTGTGGCGTTCGACCTCTTCGGCTTCCAGCACCGTGTCCCGCCACGCCTCAAAATAGGCGAAGCCCTTGTCGAGCCGGCGGGTGATGCCGCGATCGAGCCACACCGTCGCCCGTGAGAGGGTCTCCAGGAAACGCCGGTCGTGGCTGATGATCACGATGGCCGATCGAATGGTCTTGAGGACTTGCTCCAATCCCTCGATAGCCACCACGTCGAGATGGTTGGTGGGCTCGTCGAGCAAGAGGATGTCGGGTTCAGGTGCCAGCACGCGGGCGAGTGCCGCGCGCCGGCTCTCGCCGCCCGAGAGCTGCGCCGGCTCCTCCTCTCCGGTGAGGCCAAGGCTCTCCAGGAGATAGCGCGCGCGGTGGGGATCATCGCCTGGGTCGAGCCCGGCTTCGACGAAGGCGCCGGTAGTGGCGAAGCCGGTCAGGTCGGGGCTTTGCGGCAAATAGCGGATGGTGACCGACGGCTGGACGAAGCGGCTGCCGCGGTCCGGCTCGATCTCGCCGGTGGCGATCTTGAGCAGGGTCGACTTACCTGAGCCGTTGCGGCCGACAAGGCACAACCGCTCGCCCGCACCGATCGAGAGTTCGGCGCCGGCCAGCAAGGGTGCGCTCCCGAAGGTGAGATGGATGTCCTGAAGAAGGAGAAGCGGCGGTGCCATGGCTCAATTTTCCGCCCTCGCGGTCTCCCTCTTGCTCAAGGGGGAATAGAGAGCGCGGTGGGGGCGGAGCAAGCCTTTTCGTTTGGAGCCGATTTGCTCCTACGCCATCATTTCGCTGGCCAAGGCTGGATCGGCACCGCGCTGACCGCATTGGCCGGCGAGCCGTTCACGATCTTGGAGCTGACGGCGAGATAGATCAGGGTGTTGCGCTTCGTGTCCGGCAGCCGGTAGATGCGCGTGGCCTTGAAGAAGATGCTGGTCTTCTCGCTGAAGGCCTCTTCCTTCTCGGGCAGTTTCGAGATGTCGACGGTGATCGGTCCCATCTGACGGCAGGCGACCGAGAAATTCGACGGGTCCTCGTTGAGACCGAGCGGCTGGCCCCATCCGCCAGTCCTGGCTTGCGAGATGAAACACGTGACGCCAGGCACCTTGGGGTCATCGAAGTCGCTGATGCACACCTTGTCGTTCGGCGACAGCAAATTGAATGTCGTGCTGACGCAAGGCAGATCATCGGCTCTTGCCAGGCTTGACGTTGCAAGGAGCACGGCCGCTCCCGCCAAAACCATCCTCATTCCAAATCTCTTGCGCATTCGTTCCGCTCCTAAGGATTCGATCCGGTTCGCGTCTTGAGGCGCGCAAGATCGGAAGGTGTATCGACATCCGCGAAGATGCCATCCGATCCGATCGCCACCTCGATCACGCGCTCCTGGTGCTGCGCTAACAGCTGTTTAGCGCCAATGTCGCCGCTGATCGCCATCATCTCGGCGAAGTAGGTGGCGCCCCACAGCACGGGGTTGCCCCTCCTGCCATGGCGCACCGGAACGCAGATCGCTTGGGGCCCTTTTAGCGCAAAAGCAGCCATAAGCGCGTCGAGATCGCTTCTCTCGACCGCCGGCATGTCGCCGAGCAGGATGAGCGCACCATCGGCGTCCGCCGGCAGCGCAACGAGGCCGGTCCGGAGCGAGGTGCTCAAGCCTTCCGCATAGGTCGGGTTGGGCACGATGGTCACCTTCAAATCGCCGAGCGCCGCCGCGACGCTCGAGGCTTCGAAGCCGGTGACCACGATGACGGGATGAGCCCCGCTCGCAAGGGCAGCACCGGCAACGTGCGCGACGATCGGTTTGCCCCCGACCAGCTCGAGCAGCTTGTTGCGTGGCGCCATGCGCGAGGAGCGCCCTGCGGCAAGCACGACGGCCGCCACCTTCAGGCCGTCGCGGGCGGAAGACGGTCGGGTCGCCCTCATCGGCGGCCGTTTCCCTTGCCGCGTTGCACGGCCGTAATCTCGGCGATAATGGAAAGGGCGATCTCGGCCGCCCCTTGCGCCCCGATGTCGAGGCCGATCGGGGCGTGAATGCGCTCCAGCTCGTGGCTCGGCACGCCTTTTTGCGCGAGCCGTTCCACGCGCTTGGCATGCGTCTTCTTGCTTCCCAGCGCGCCGACATAGAAAGCGTCCGAGCCGAGCGCATAGATCAGCGCCGGATCGTCGATCTTGGGGTCATGGGTGAGCGCGATAAGCGCGGTGCGGCCATCGACGCCGATCTTGGGCAGCGCCTCGTCGGGCCATTCACGCGCGATGGTCACGTCGCCAAACCGCTCGTCCGTGGCGAAGGCGGTGCGCGGATCCACGATCACCACGTCGTAGCCGAGCGCGCGGGCCATGGGGACCAAAGGCTGCGCCACATGCACGGCGCCGACAATGACGAGGCGCACGGTCGGATTGAATACGTTGATGAAGATTTCGCCGTCGCTTCCCTCCAGCGCCACGCTCTTGTCGCGGCGAAACGCATCGTCCAGCGCCGGGGCGAGACCCTGTCCCAAATCGTCCGCGGAATGGGCAAGGCTCCGCGCCCCGGTCGCAAGATGCGTGACCAGCGCCACCTTGTGGCGCGCCTCGACGTCGCTCACGAGCCGATGCAGCACTTCATCCGGCGAGCTGCGGCCCGCCGAGGAAAGCGGCTCCACGAAGATGCGGATGGCGCCCCCGCACGCCAGACCGACGCTCCAGGCCGTGTTGTCCTCGACGCCGAATTCAAGCGCCTTCGGCAAGCCGCTTTCGATCACATCGACCGCTTCGGTGATGACCTCGGCCTCGACGCAGCCCCCCGACACCGACCCTAGGAAATTGCCCTCTTCATCGATGACAAGCTGGCTGCCCACCGGTTGGGGCGCCGAGCCCCAGGTCTGAATGACCGTGGCGAGCGCCACGTGCCGGCCCTCGGCGAGCCAGTCGAGCGCGCTTTGCAGGATGGATCGGTCCGGTGCACTCATCGCGGAATTTGGGCGCCTTGTTCTTCTGACACTGGAGGTTATTTCTTTCGACACCAGAGGTGATTTGGGGATGCTTCGCTGCATATGGAACGCCTTCAGTCTATGCTAAATTCATGACGGCCTTGGAGCGGAGTTGGAAAATTCTCGGCTAAGCCCTACAAGCAAGTCTCTCAGTCATTGTAACTCTCACGATTTCATCCAACGGAAGTTCGGCGCGCGGCCTGACGAAGAGTGGGGTTCCCCCGGCGCGTGTCGCAAAAATAGGACACCCCATGCTCGCCTTCGGGAAGGATTAGACATGGATAGATTTTTGCGTGCGCTCGTCATCAGCGGCATCGCGGTTGCATGTGTGCTCGCGGCTTCAGGGCAGGGGTCAGTCGCCCATGCGGAAGACGCGAGCGCCAAATTCGATCCGGCCATTCGGCCCGAATTCAGCGAGCCGGTAACGCTGGCGAGCAAGGACGGCGTTCTCGAGGTCAGGCTCACCGCGAAGCAAGGAACCGCCCGACTGGATACGGTGGCCGTGCCGGTGCAGAACTTCCTCGTGTTTGCTTATGAGGTGGTGCGCGGCACTCCCTCCAACGGCCAGATGTCGGGAGACAATCTCTATCCTGCGCCGACGCTGCAGGTTTTTCCGGGGGAGACGCTGATCGTCCATCTCGAGAACGGCCTGACCGGACTGACGATCCGCGATTTCATGGATCCAAAATATACGGCGAAGGGCCAGGAGGTGCCGCTCTATCCAGAGCAGCTGACCGCCTCGCCAATCAACCTCCACGTTCACGGCCTGCATGTCAGTCCCAAGGGCAATTCCGACAATGTGATGCTGCACATCCCGCCGGCGATGTCGAACACCTACACCTACCACATCCCCAAAGACTCGCCGCAGGGTGCGTATTGGTATCACAGCCATCTGCACACGCTCACCTCGGCCCAAACCTATCTCGGGCTCGCTGGCCTGCTGGCGATCGGGCGCACCGATGGCAACATTCCGTTGGTTACGGCGAACAACATCCCGATCCGCAACATGTTGCTGCAATACAACTTTGTGTTCGATCGGGCCGGCGGCCTTGCACAGATCAACAATTATACTTGGTCGCAATGGGTCAACACGATCAAACCGCCCGTAGGCGATGAGCTGGCGAAGGGCACCTACCGGCCGCTGCTTGCTCCAGTCAACTTCGCGCAGTCGAAAAAGGGTGAGCAATATTTCACCATCTGGTACTCGGGCCCGCTATCGATTGGCAACCAGCGTGGACGCTTTGAATTCATCCCGAGCAATCTGCAAAGCTTTACGGCTGGCCCTGTCGATCCTGGCAAAGACGTGCCGGCAGACCCTGGCCTTCCCGACTATCAGCGCGACGTGCAGTTCACCGTGAATGGTCAGTTCCAACCGGTGATCAAGAGCAAGGCAGGGCAGACCGAGATCTGGGTGCTCGCCAATGTCAGCGACATCGCCTACATGCCCGTTCAGCTCACCGAGACGGCAACCGGCAATCACCCTAAGATCGCCATCGTCGGTCAGGACGGAATTCCGTACCCGCAAGTTCATTACCCCGTCTTTGACAACGGCACGAAACTGGTCATCCCGCCAGCGACCCGCTACGCCGTTGCGGTGACGATGCCGGCCACCGGGGACTTGATCTTGGAAATGCCGCCACGCGGCGGTGGCGCCACAACGATCAGCGCGCCGGGGGTGCTCTATCAGAACGACGGGACCGACAATCCTCCTGCGACGCTCGGCAACCTAAGCGTCTTGCCGTCGGCGGTCAGCTACTATGATGGGTTCTTCGTCTCCCCGACCCAGGTCTTGGCCAAGGCAACGACCGCTGATGGTCAAGGCGCCGCGACGACGTTCGCCGAGGGACAAGCCCTCAACGCTGACACGGCGTTCGAGAACATTTCGAAAGTCACCCCCGACTTCGAGCGGGAATTAGTCATTTCCGGCGGATTTCTCAACGATCTCGCCAGCAAATCCGATGCCAAATCCTTCGTTTACGCGTTCGCCGGCACGACGTTTCCCAACGTGCCCCTGATCCAGCCGCGGCTCGGTTCGGTCGAAGAGTGGAAGTTCGTCAATAACAACAACGACGAGCATCCGATCCACATTCACGTCAACGACTTTCAAGTCATGCACTATTCCGATCCGACCACCGGTCTAAAGACCGGCCCGGAGATGTGGTACGTGGACAATGCCAACGTGCCCGCGCCGACCATGGGCGCTGGGGAGGCCGTGGTCCAGCCAGGCGCGCTGACGCTGCGTATGAGCTTCGACGATTTCGACGGCCTGTACGTGATGCATTGCCATCGCCTGAACCACGAAGACAATGGGCTCATGGCGCTGATCAACGTGATCCCGGCCGTGTCGAGCTATGCGGTGGCTGTCCCCGGATCCTCGGGCCATCCCGCCGAGGTCAATGTTTACGATGGCAATGGTGACCGGCTGCTCGCCACGGTTACGCCCTTCCCAGGCTTCGAGGGAACTCCGAGCGTGGCCATGGGCGACGTTGATGACGACGGAATCCTCGACCTGATTGTCGGGGCCGGAAAGGACCACGCCCCCGAAGTCGTCGCCTATTCAGGCAAGGCGAGCGGCGGCAAAGGTGTTTTTGAGACCGAGCTTGCGCGGTTTGACGCTTTCGCTTCAGATGCGCGGGGCGGCATCAGCGTGACTGCCACACAGATCGACGGAACGAATGCCGACAACATCATCGTCGGCTCTGGACCCGGCATCCAAAGCGAAGTCAAAGTGTTCGGCTCCGGGATGCCGTCGTCGTTAGGCACGGCTCCGCAGCTGTTCTCGACCTTCAATCCTTACCCCAACGACAGCTCGGGGGTGAGCGTGGCTTCGGGCTTTGTCGACTTCGCGTCAGGCCGCTACAGCATCGTCACGGCTCCAGGGCCCGGCGCTCCGACGCAGATCAAGGTCTTCAACTTCTCGCTGATGACGCCGATCAAGGGCGCCGCAGTGCCAGAGAATTGTCCGGGTCCCACCCAGGCGGCAGTCACGTCCGCGTTTATGCCGTTCGGCATTGGCTATCGGGGCGGGGTGTCACTGGCCACCGGCTGGCTAACCGGAGCGCTGGGCGGCGCCGAGACGATCGTCGTTGGCCAACTGACCGGCCCCGGCACGGTGAAAGTCTATTCGAGCGGATCGTTACTGCAAGGCGGCCCCAAGATGTACTTGGACAGTGCGACGGGGCAGGGCCACGCCGTCGAGTTTACCGAGGCCATTAGCTTCAACCCATTCGACGGCGCATCCGGCGTGAGCGTGGCCACGACGAGCACCACGACCGGTGCCGATCTGCTCGTGAGCGGCGTCTCGCCGGAAGACAAGACCGTGCAAGTCCTCAAGTACCAGCTTTTCAGGCCGACGCCTGACGCGGTGATGCTGCAACCCAAGCAAATCGGCGCGGTCGTCTCGGCAGCAGGTTCGCTGCCTGATGTGCTGGGCGGTGATTGAGGGAACCGTGGGCGACGACGTTTGCACGCTCCTGCTTTGCGCGCGCGTTCGTCCGGGGAGCGAGGCCGCGTTTGCCCAGTGGCAGGTCCGCTGGCAATCCTCGGTGCTCGCATCTCTGGGTGCGCTCAGCGTTGAGTTCTGGCCGTCGGCGCCGCCCGATCAGATGGAAGTGGTCGCCTTGGCGCGTTTCACGTCGGTCGATGCGTTGCGGAAGTGGCGGCGCGGCGACCGCAATCGCGAGCTCGTCGCCGAAGTCGCGCCGCTGGTCGAAGGCGGCCTCGCGATGCAACTCGTGGGACAGGCGGCGGTCGAATACTCGGTCAAGCACGGGGTGACGATGGTGATGGTCACCGACATCAAGCCCGGAAAAGAAGCGGCCTATCGCGCTTGGGCGGACCGCATTCAAAAGCTCCAGGCGACGTTTCCCGGATATATCGGTTCGTTCGTCCAGCCGCCGCAGCATAATGAACCCGGCTGGACGACGGTGTTGCGGTTTGACTCTGCAGCGAACCTGGAGGGTTGGATTAAGTCCGAAGCGCGCGCCGCAATGGTGAAAGAAAGCGGGGACCTGGTCGAGGGCTTCCACGCCCAGCGGGTCGACACGTCGTTTCCGGGATGGGTCGCCAACGACCCCGCGACCGGAAAACCGCCCAATATGTGGAAGACGGCAAGCCTCATTCTGCTCACGCTTTTTCCCGTCGTGATGCTGGAACTTAGATTTCTCAATCCGCCCCTGGAAGCGCTCAACCCCGCCCTGCGCACCTTCATCGGCAATGCGCTGAGCGTTACGCTGACCACGTGGCCGCTGATGCCGCTGGCCATTTGGGGCTTCAGTGCCTGGCTGTTTCCCGAAAATAAGCCGCGTTGGTTGGTGCTGACGAGCCCATTCATCTTGCTGCTCTGCTACGTCATCGAAATCGCTCTGCTTTGGCACCTACTCCTGTAGAGAGAACGTTCGTGAATCTCCCAACGAATCGCGTCCTTAAGTCTCTTGTCTGGGTCATGAGGCGACGGTCATGAATCTGAACACCGTTACCGAGGTCAGGCGGCCCGCATCGGCCGAGGACATCCCTGCGTGGCGCGAGGGCTATGCCTGGCTCGCCGGCGGCACCTGGCTGTTCTCGACGCCGCAGATCGACACCCACACCTTGATCGATCTTGAGTCGCTGCGTTGGCCGGCGCTCAAGGCCACGGCCGGCGGCCTCGACATTGCCGCAACCTGCACCATCGCCGAGCTCGACCGCTATCAGGGGCCTGCGGAATGGACCGCCGCGCCGCTGTTGCGATTGTGCTGCCACGCGCTTCTGATGTCGTTCAAGGTCTATAATGCGGCGACCGTGGGCGGTAATATCTGCATGTCGTTGCCGGCCGGCGCCATGATCTCGCTCACGGCGTCGCTGGAAGCCATCTACACGCTGTGGCCGCGTGACGGGACGCCGCGCAAGGTCGCCGCGCTGGATTTCGTCACCGGCAATCATAAGAACGTGCTTGCGCCGGGGGAGCTGTTGCGCAGCATCCATCTCCCGGGAGCCGCGCTCGCCAAACGCTTCGCCTTCCGCCGCTCCTCTCTCACCCATCTCGGGCGGTCGGCCGCCATCGTGATAGGCACCCAGACGGGGGGCACCGAGGACCTCACGCTCACGATCAGCGCGGCGATCTTCAGGCCCATGCAGCTTTATTTCGATCGCGTGCCGACCGCCGCGAAGCTCCGTCACGCGATCGACACGAATGTCGCCGACGCGGATTGGTTCGACGACGTGCATGGTTCGGCGCCCTATAAGCGCCACCTGACCTACTATTACGCCGAGCAGATCCGCGCGGAGCTCGCGTCATGAACCTCACGGTCAACGGCAAGAAGCTTTCGGCCGAGCCGGCGCCGGGCCAGTGCCTCAGAACCTTTCTGCGCGATCACGGCTGGTTCGGCGTCAAGAAGGGCTGCGACCAGGGCGATTGCGGCGCCTGCACGGTCTGGCTCGACGGCGTACCGTTCCATAGCTGCCTGATGCCGGCTTTTCGTGCCGAAGGGTGCGAGGTCACGACCATCGAGGGGCTCGCGCAAGACGGCAAGCTGCATCCCATGCAGCAGGCGTTTCTCGACGCGCAAGCCTTTCAATGCGGCTTCTGCGCCGCCGGCATGATCATGACCGCGGCGACCTTCGACGAAGGAGCGCGCGAGGACCTGCCGCGTATGCTCAAGGGCAATCTTTGCCGCTGCACCGGCTATCACAGCATCGAGGATGCGCTGCACGGCATCGTCAATGTCGAGGAGGACGTGACGGGGAGTGCGTGCGGCGCGAGCCTAAGCAGCCCCTTCGCCGAAGCGATCGTCACCGGCAAGGCACGCTACACGCTCGACGTGGTGATGGAAGGCGCGCTGCACCTGAAAGTGCTGCGCTCGCCTCATCCTCATGCACGCATCAAGTCCATCAAGCGCGAGCGCGCTCTTGCCGTGCCCGGCGTCGTCGAAATCTTCACCTGGGAGGATGTGCCGCGCAAGCTCTACTCGACGGCGACCCATGAGGATCACCTCGT
>JAENXG010000173.1 GCA_016649675.1 Methyloceanibacter sp. | reverse complement strand
GCCGCCATTTGAACACGAGGCCCGTTTTGGCCGTGACGAATTTCCGCGCGCTCTCGTCCTTCCCGGAAGCCCAGGCCCCACTCAGAAACAGCCACGCGATTGTTACTCGGATCAAGAGCGAGCCGATGTCTTCCAGAGCCACTCGCGAGTCCCCGGTGCGTCGAAGAGTGCAGGTTAGCCGATTCGAGCGTGGGTGTTGCCTCGGCCGAGTGCGGCATCGACTGATCAGGACCTCAGTGGTCGTAGCGGTAGAGGCGGTAGAAGCCGGTCGGGTCGCTGAAGACCACGCTTGCCTTGGTGAAGCCTGCCCTGCGGCCAAGATCGAGCCAGGTCGCTGCGCTCTCGGGAAAGTCGCAGGTGGTGACGTGATGGTCGATCTGCTCCCACTCGTCCGGCGTCATGAAGGTCCAGGCGGGACGGTTCACGCGCCGGAAGCGCTCGAGATAGCCTTCGCGGTCCTCGCCATCGCCGAGCGTCGGCTCGTAGATCATCAGCATCTCGCTCGTCGAGCCATGGATCGCCTCGAGCAAGCCGAGCTTGCCGTCGGCCGAGAGGTGATGGATCGAGAGGCCGCACCACGCCGCGTCGGCCGGTTCCGGGCGCCGCGTCAAGGCCGTGACGAAATCGCGATGATCGAGCTCGACCTCGAAGGGCACGCCGGCAAGGTTCTTTGCCGCAAGCTCGAGCGCGGGCTCCGAAAGATCGATCCCGTGATAGTGGCTGACCTTGGTGCCGGCGAGCGCATGCCTCATCTGGCCGGCATCGCCGCAAGCGATGTCGAGAAAGGCGAAGGGCTCGGCGACGGCCTTGAGCGTGGCGTGGAGGATCTTCCCCACCTCCTTATGAGAGAGTGCGTCGGTGTCCACCAATTTCTGATAGGTCGCCCATTGCTTCTGGAACTGCTCGAGCGCGGCCGCGTCGGCGACCGCATCGCCAGATTGAAACTGATGGATGTGAATGTTCATGTCCCGCGCACGGCCTCGCCGTCGGTTCCGAAGAAGCGTTCTACTGCAAGCCTGGTTGTACAAAAGGTTAGCGGGGAAGCGCAGCCCCATTGGAGGCACGTCCCCACCTTTGGAAAGCAAGTTTGACGGCAGCGCTCGCGGACTGCGCCGGTTTCGGCCATGATGTTTCCATGACGGCTCCGCCGGTTCGCTCCCGCAAGGAACGTGCTCATGCTAAGCGTGTTACTCAGGAGTTATTGGTGGGCTGCGTGTTGGCCCTACAGCACGTGGCTGTTGACCGTGGAGAAGGCGATGAGCCAGGGGGCCGCAGGCTCAAGGCCCCCGTCGCAGCCACGAACAGACGATCGAGGGCAAGTACGGGAACAGGAGAGTAGCATGGCTAATGACGCATTCATGAAGCCCGAGATTCCGGAGTCGTTGCGCGACCTCATGAAGATGAGCATCGAGCAGGCAAAGCGGGCCTTCGATATGTTTGCCTCGACCAGCGAGAAGGCGTGGAAGTCGCTCGAAACCACCTCGCAATCCGGCCGCTCCGGCCTGCACGCGCTCAACGCCAAGATCGCCGACATCACCCGCAGCAATGCCGAGGCGAATTTCGCGCTCGCGCTGAAGCTCGCCGAGAGCAAGGACTTCAATCAGGCCATGGAGCTGCAGAGCCAGCACGCGCGGAAGCAGATGGAGGCTTTCGTGCATCAGTTGGAAGAGATGCGCGACCTCGCCGCGCAGATCATCCAGGAGGCGAACCCGCTGCGCGCAGAGACGACGCACTCGAATGCGCCCAAGCCGAGCCCCTCGCCGTCACATAGCAGCTCCACGCCGTCCTATCAGAGCCCAAGCGGCTACACGCCGAGCCGGGGCTATTAGCGATTACGGCAGGTCAATCGCTTAGAAGGTCCAGCCCGGATCGTGAATGATCTCGTGGAAGGCCTTGTGGATCGCTCCGCCCCAGCCGTCGCGGATCGCCTGCAGATAAGGATCGTCATCCTCGAGGCGGATGGTGAAATCCTTCTTCAGCGAATTGCGGCGGTAGATCAAAAGATCGAGCGGCGGCCCGACCGAGACATTCGAGCGCATGGTGGAATCGAAGGAGATCAGCGCGCATTTGGCGGCGTCGCTCAGGCTCGTGTCGCGCTGAATGATGCGATCGAGGATGGGCTTCCCGTATTTCACCTCGCCGATCTGGAAATAGGTCGTATCGCCCATCGCCTCGATGAAGTTGCCCGCGTCGTAGACCATGAACAGCCGGAGCTGCCCGCCCTTGAGCTGCCCGGCGAGAATGAACGAGCCGCTGAAGTCCACCTCGTGCTGCTGCAGATAGCCGCCGTCGATCTTGTGGATCTCGCGCAAGGCGGTGCCGACGGCGCGCGCCGCTCCGAACATCGAGCCCACGGCGAATAGGTCCTGCTCAGGGTTCTCGTTATTGAGCCATTCGGTGAGGAGGCTGATGACCCCTTGCGTGAGGGAGAGATTGCCGGCGGTCAAAAGCGCGAAGAAGCGATCACCCGGTTTCTCGAAGGTGAACATCTTGCGAAAGGTGGAGACACGGTCGATACCCGCATTGGTGCGCGAATCCGACGCGAGCACCACGCCCTCATCGAGCAGGATGCCGATGCAATAAGTCACGTGTCCTCCCTTGCTTATTGGACTTGCTGCTGTTGTTGGCTGGGAAAACTGACCTTCACCGACATGGTCTCAAGGCCGCCGCCGCTGCGGACGCCGCGCACCGGACTGGCCTGACCATAGTCGAGTCCGATGGCGGTGCGAATATACGCATCTGTCGCACAAGCGCGGTTGGTGGGATCGAACCCCACCCAGCCGAGATCCTCGACGAAAGCTTCGGCCCAGGCATGGCTTGCGGCATGGGCCTCACGGCCGTCGCTTTGGGTGAGATAGCCGCTCACGTAGCGTGCCGGCACCCCGAGAGCGCGGCAGACGGCGCAGAAGATATGGGCGTGATCCTGGCAGACGCCGCTCCCCTGCTCCAGAGCTTCCGCGCCGGTGGTATGGACATGGGTCTCGCCGCGGCGGTACTCAACGGCCTCGCCGATGGCCATCATGATCTCGTGCAGCACCTCGATCGGATCGCGCGCGAGCTTCGGTTGAAAGTGTGCGGCAAAGTCCTGGATGGAGCTTGTCGCGATCGTATAGGGCGTCTCCCGGAGATAGATGAATGACGGCAGCTCCGACGGCGCCGTCCCTACCACTCCATTGGTATCGCGCGTGCGCACGAGCCCGCACACCTTGATCTCAAGCTCGCTGACCGGCTCGGCCACCGTCAAAGTGTGGCACAAATTGCCGTATTGGTCCTGCCACGGGGTGGTGACCGCGCCGGCACAGGAGAGCTTCCAGCTCTCGACGGCCTGGGTGCGGCCAGAGAGCGGCGTCATGCGCAGATATTGCGTGCTCGTGACCAGAGGCTCGGAATAGGCATAGGCCGTGGCGTGCTCAACCCGGATCAGCATGGCTCAAGCGGTCCCTGCCACAGCGGTGGTCGTCATCAGGAAATCGTCCTGGAGCTGGACGCCGAGCGCGTTGTTGCTGGCGACGAAGTCGGTGAGAAACTCGTGCAAGCCAGATTTGAAGATCTTGTCGATGCGGCCATATCGAAGGCGCGCATAGATCTGGCCCGCGAGGCGGCGGCATTCGAGCTGCTTCTTACCGGCAAGCTCATCGAGGGTGCCGATCACGTTCTCATAGCAATGATGCAGCGAGCGCGGCATGTCGGCGCGCAGGATAAGGAGCTCGGCGATGCGCCACGGATAGACGGTGTCGTGATAGACGCGCCGGTAGGCACGGAAGGCGCCCACCGAGCGGAGCAGCGCGCCCCATTGGTAATAGTCGACATAGCCGCCAACCTGCTCGGTCTCGGGCAGGAGCACGTGATATTTGACGTCGAGGATGCGCGCCGTGTTGTCGGCGCGCTCGATGAAGGTGCCGACCCTGATGAAGCGGAAAGCGTCGTCATGGAGCATGGTGCCGAACACCACGCCGCGGAAGAGATGGGAGCGCTCCTTCACCCAATCGAAGAAATCGCGAAAGCCCCAGCGCTTGAGCCCCTCGAAATCGAGCTTCTGCACTTGCAGCCAGGTCGAGTTGAGGCTCTCCCAGGCTTCGCTCGAGATGGCCGAGCGCTGGGCCCGCGCATTCTCGCGCGCGAGCCTGATCAGCGACCAGATGCTGGCGGGATTGGCGGACTCGAGCGCCACATAGCGGATGATGCTCTCATGGGTGAGCTCGCCGAACAGCTCGCCGAAGCGGCCGTCGCCGGGGGCAATGGCGAGGATCGGCTCGAAATGCAGCGCCTGTTTGTCGATGGTCGAGGGCAGCAGCGCCATGCGGAAGCTCACATCGAGCATGCGCGCCGTATTCTCCGCGCGCTCCATGTTGCGCGACATCCAAAACAAGTTCTCGGCAGTGCGGCTCAGCATGGGTCGCACTCGATCACCCAGGTGTCCTTGGTGCCGCCTCCCTGGCTCGAATTGACGACAAGGGAGCCCTTGCGCAGAGCCACGCGGGTGAGGCCCCCCGGGATGACGCTCGTCTCCTTGCCGGAGAGCACGAAGGGCCGCAAATCCACATGGCGCGGCACGATCTCGCCATCGATCAGGGTCGGCGCCGTGGAGAGCGCCAGGGTCGGCTGGGCGATAAAGTTCTCCGGGTTGCGCATGACGCGACGCTTATAGGCCTCGCGCTCCTCCGCGGTCGAGGCCGGCCCGATCAGCATGCCGTAGCCGCCCGAGCCCTGCACCTCCTTGACCACGAGATTGTGCAGATTGTCGAAGACGTGCTGCCGCTGCTTCGGATCGCGCAGCATATACGTGTGCACATTGTTGAGGATGGCGTGCTCGCCGAGATAGAACTCGATCATGCGCGGCACATAGATATACATGGCCTTATCGTCGGCGACGCCGGTGCCGAGCGCGTTGGCGAGCGCGACCCGGCCGGTTCTGATCACCGCTAGCAGGCCGGGAACGCCGAGCGTGGAATCGGCTTGGAAGGCGAGAGGGTCCATGTAGTTGTCGTCGACGCGGCGGTAGATGACATCGACCTTGACCGGGCCTTCGGTGGTGCGCATCCACACAAAGCCGTCGCGCACGAAGAGGTCGCCGCCCTCGACCAGCTCGATGCCCATCTGCTCGGCGAGGAACACATGCTCGAAATAGGCGCTGTTGTAGCGGCCGGGCGTGAGCAGCACGACCACCGGGTCCTCGGCGCCAGAGGGCGCCACCGCGCGCAAATTCTCCAGCAGCCGCTCAGGATAGTTGCCGACCGGGGAGATGCTCTGCCCGGCGAAGGCGTCGGGGAACAGCCGCATCATGATCTCGCGGTTCTCAAGCACATAGGACACACCGGAGGGCGTGCGCACATTGTCCTCGAGCACGAAGAAGTCCCGTTCGCCGGTGCGGATGAGATCGATGCCGGCGATATGGGCGTAGACATTGTTGGGCGGCTCAATGCCGAGCATCTCGGGGCGGAAGGCTGAATTGAGCAGAACGAGCTCGGGCGGCACGAGCCCCGCCTTGATGATCTCCTGG
>JAENXG010000431.1 GCA_016649675.1 Methyloceanibacter sp. | reverse complement strand
GCGCCCGGCTTTTCCATCTCGTCGGGCATGAACACGGGGTTGCGCGTGTCGGCCTTGCGCAGCGCCTGGATGATGTTGCCCGGCAGCGCCCCGATATAGGTGCGCCTGTGGCCGCGAATCTCGGCTTCGTCATGCACGCCGCCCAGGCTGATGCGCCCGAATTTGCGGCCCGTGGCGCGGGCGATCGACTGGCCGAGCGAGGTCTTGCCGACGCCTGGAGGGCCGACGAAGCAGAGGATGGGACTCTTGCCGTCCGGCTTCAGCTTGCGCACGGCGAGATATTCCAGGATGCGTTGCTTGACCTTGGGCAAGCCGTAATGGTCCTCGTCGAGGATGCGGCGCGCCTCGGCGATGTCGATCCGCTCGTCCGAGAGCTTCGACCAGGGGAGCTCGATCAGCCAATCGAGATAGGTGCGCACCATGCCGTGCTCGGCGCTCGCCTCGGACATGCGCTCGAGCCGCTTCAGCTCTTTCAGCGCCTGCTTCTCGGCCTCCTCGGACATGCCGGCCTTGGTGACCGCCTCGCGCAGCTCAGCGATCTCGGCCTGGCCCTCCTCGCCTTCGCCGAGCTCCTTCTGAATCTGGCGGAGCTGCTCGCGCAGGATGTGCTCCCGCTGGCGTCCGGCAAGGGATTCTTGCGTCTGCTCACCGATCTGCTTGGAAAGCCGCAACACCTCGATCTGCTTGGCAAGATAGCGCAACAGCTTGTCGAGACGCTCCGAGACCTCGAAGGTCTCCAGCAGGTCCTGCTTCTCCTGGGGCGTCAGGTCGGAGACGTTGGCGATGAAGTCGGCGAGCTGCGACGGCGACTGAATCTGCTCGATCGCGCCGGCGATCTCCGTCGGCACGTTGGGCAGAAGCGAGATCGCCTCGCGCGCCCGCTCCCGTAGCTGATGCATGCGGGCGGCGATCTCGGTGGAATAGACTTCGGCATCTCCGACCTCGTCGACGCGGGCGACGAGATAGGGATAGCCCGGCAGGAACTCGAGCACGCGGAAGCGCCGCTGCCCGCGGGCAATGAGGTGATGGCCGCCATCGGGCGCGGTCACGTAGCGCAAGATCTCGGCGGCCGTGCCGACCTGGTGAAGATGCTCAGGCCCGGGATTCTCGACGGTCGGGTCGTTCTGCAAGAGCACGCCAATCGGCTTGTCGGCCTGGGCGGCAGCTTGCGCGCCGGCGATGGATTGCGGGCGGCCCAAGGTGAGCGGCGTCACGATGCCGGGAAACAGCACGGCATTGCGCAGCGGCAGGATGACCAGCGCACCCTCGGGCAGGTTCAGTTCCGATTTTGGCTCATCGGCCGGCTTGGCCGACTGGGCGGAGTCGTCCATTGCACTGGGGTTCGGTTCCAACAGATTTTGGTTCATGACTTTTTGGTTCAAGACTTGGCAAAGGTCAGTACGAGGCAGCCGTTCACAAGCTCGCGCTCGGACAGGCGCAAGCGGCTCACGCGAAGCGCGATGCGCCGCTCGAACCGCCCATACGGAATCTCGAGCCTTATGATATTGGCGTTCTTGCCGCCCGAGGGCAGGGGCCGCACGCCGGCAATGATCAAGACGTCGCCCTCCATGTCGACACGCACGGCCTCAGGCGCAACCCCGGGAAGGGCGGCGATGATGTAAAGCTGCCGCTCGGTCTCGAACATGTCGATCGGCGGCTCCCAGCGGGCGCCTCCGCGCGCGGGCTCGAAGAACTGGCGGTGGAGCTGCTCGGCCTGCTTCAGCAGGGTGCAAGCTTCCGCCCACATCTGGTTTTTCGGGTCACGCGTCACGCCAACCTCATCAGCCTATGCGATCGCGATCTTAGCGTCCGTCCAACCCCCTGGATATGACGAGGCGCAAAGACGGTGGAAGAGCGATGAAAGCAATCCCCTGGGAAGGACCGGTAATATTGGTGGCCGTCACCACTCCGACAAGGGGCGCAAGTCCGCCGACTGCCCGGCGTGGATCAGGGCCCCGTGGCTTGAGAGCTTCGCGGCAAACACGGTCAGCAGGTCGAACCGCAGGTGGTGGGCGGCACGATCGGAATGATCACCGGCGGGGGCGGCGGTGGAGGAGGGGGCGGCTCGGGTTGCACAACAACGGGAACGACCGTTACCTGCGGCACGGGGACCGCCCGCAAACTGCTACGGGCGATGTCGCCCCCGGCTGTGTCGTAATAGAGATCCTTGACGAAGGGCTGATCCGGATAACGGCCGGTGGGCTGGATGCCGTAGTAATACGGCCAGCCGCGCCCCTTCACTTGGATGGTCTTGCCAGCGAACTTGGTCTTCTTGCCCGACACGGCGGCAAGAAGACCAAGTTCGCCGGCAAGACCATCCAAGTGAAG
>JAENXG010000541.1 GCA_016649675.1 Methyloceanibacter sp. | reverse complement strand
GGAGCGTGGTCTTTGCGGCTGGCATCGCACCCTCTTTTATCCAACTTGGCCCAGTTTTGAGAACGCCGTATCCGACATGCCCCATCTTTTTTGAGAAACCAATTGCGCCGCCCTTCCGGTTCCGCACCAGCCGGAGTGGTGGCCGCCTAGAGCCCCAGGTCTTTTTGTCGCGGGACACCGGCCCAGCCGTGAACATGGTCCACAACTCCTTGGTTTATCTAAAACGAAATCGAACCGCGCATGAAGGAAATTTAATGTTCGCGCCGTTGCGCCTCGCCCACGGCGCAACATGTTCCTTCAGTAGAGCTTGTCCTGTTGGGCAAGGCTAAGATGGCGCACCCGATCCGCCGCTAGGCACGTCGCAATTCGGCGCGCGAGATCGGGGGGAGCCGCTCGCTTCAGCGCTGGAGTTCCTCGTCATCGATCAGGATCAGCACGCCTCACCTTCCGAGCCGCTCGAGGCGGCTTCCGAGCCGGATCTCGATGATCCGTCAGCGGCCGAGACGGGAAAGGCGCAAGCGTGGTCTTGGCGCGCCTGGCTCTTTGGCATTGTCGCCCTGATCGTGGGCGCCACGGCGGTCATTGAATGGGGACCGTCAGAGGGCAATCTCGACCACGCGGCGAAGCCACAAGCCGCACCCGTCCCCGTCACCGTCGCGGAGGCAGGGGAGGGCGATGTGCCCATCTATTTCGACGGGCTTGGCACGGTGCAAGCCGTCAACACCGTCGCCATCCGCACCCAGGTGAACGGCAAGCTGCAAAGCGTGAACTTTGTCGAGGGTCAGCACGTCAACAAGGGCGATACGCTGGCCGTCGTCGATCCCCGGCCCTTCCAGGCGGTCCTCGATCAGGCCAAAGCCAAGCGGGTCGAGGACGAAGCCCAGCTCACCGCCGATCAGAAAGATCTCGATCGCTTCAAGAGCCTGGTGGGCAAAGGCGCCGGCACGCAGCAAGCGGTCGATCAGCAACAGGCGAAGGTGGACAATCTCAAGGCGACCATCCAGGCCGATCAGGCCGGCATCGAGAGCGCCGAGACGCAGTTGAGCTACGCCACCATCACAGCGCCCATCGATGGACATGTCGGCTTCCGCCAGGTCGATGCCGGCAACATCGTCAGCACTGCCGATCAGACTCCCATCACCGTGCTGACCGAGATCAAGCCGGCCATGTCGATCGTCACTCTCCCGCAACGCGACTTGGCCGCGCTCCGGGAGGCGATGCTCAAAGGCGAGGTGGCAGTTGTCGCCTTCGATCAGGACAACACACGGGAGCTCGCCAGAGGCAAGCTGCTCCTGATCGACAATCAAATCGATCAGACGACGAGCACGATCAAGCTCAAGACCTCCTTTCCCAACGACGACGAGAGGCTTTGGCCCGGGGAGTTCGTGCGGGTGCGGGTGCTCGTCGATACGCTGAAAAATGTTGTGACGGTTCCCCCGGCAGCCGTCCAGCGCAGCTCCCAGGGGCTGTTCGTCTGGGTGATCAAGCAAGACAACACGGCGGAGAACCGCCCGATCACGGCCGGTCCGAGCGACGATGAAGCGACCGTGGTGGCGAGCGGCCTCAAGCCCGGCGAGCGCGTCGTCGTCAGCGGCCACTACCGCGTGCGGGCGGGCGTCAAGGTCGATGCCAACGAGGCGGCGGCACCGGTCGCGGAGAAGCTCGCGCCATGAACATT
>JAENXG010000065.1 GCA_016649675.1 Methyloceanibacter sp. | reverse complement strand
GGTCTCTCGCCGCCATAGCTCAGTGGTAGAGCACGTCATTGGTAATGACGGGGTCGGTAGTTCAATCCTACCTGGCGGCACCACTCTCGCCGAGAGCAGGCCATGCATCACAAGCGCAAACGTCCCAGAGAACGCGCGAGCCGGCTGCCTCCTGTGGAAGCCCTGGAAGTTCGCCACCCAGCGCACCGAAGGAGAAGCCTTCTCCGATCACGTCCGCCGCCACGCAGAGGACGGCGAAGCCAGGCCTCCCCGCCCCGCCAAGAAACGGCGTTTCGGCCTTTGGGTGGCGCGGGACGGGCACCACTCTTGGTATAGGTCGGCAAGCGCGCGCGCCGAAGCCCAGGCGTTGCGTTCCAAGCGGGGCGATCACGTCATGCCGGTCGATTTCGGTTTTAGACGAGATGGCGGAACCGTATCAGACCCGTGCTGAAAGTTCCGTGGGTGGCGCCGAAGGCGAAATTGGGTCGGCCGAACGGCGCGCCAACGCCTCAGTGGAAGGCCAACGGAACCCACTGGCCAGAGAATGCAAGCCGCTCGGCGCCGACGCCAGAACATGCGCCGGTTTGATGCTATAGTGCACATGGGAGCCGCCTGAGGCGGCATTCAGCCGGTCGCACTCGGCGCGGGCGCGCTCCTCATTCTCGAAACACAGATACTCGCCGTTGCGGATGACCGGATTGGAGGCGGCCCCAAACATGCTGCCGGCGCTGCGGTGGGTCCAGACCGTGAAGAAGTGTGTGTCGCTGTTCATGTGGAGATCCCCGGATGCGAACTCCCAAAGAACCCGCGTCCATCGGGATTGGTTCCACGCCGTTTGGGCGGCGCGCGCGCCTTCGGTCGCCTAGGGCAGCGTCAGGATTTTTCAACTTTAACGGGAATTATGCTAATAAATACCCGTTATGCGAGTATTCCTAATCGTAGCAACCCTCGCGTCCTTAGCCGCCGGCCTGCTGGTCGTCACAGCCCTTCACTCCGATGAGCTTCTCGTACCAGTCGTGATCGACGGCGACACTATCCGCGCCGAGGAAGAGCACATTCGGCTGCTCGGGCTCGACGCCGCAGAGATCCATCACGCCCAATGCGAGGCCGAGCGGCGCCTCGGCGTCCTTGCGAAGCATAGGCTCGAGCAGTTGTTGAAGACCGGCCCGGTGGAAATCAGGCGCGCCGATCCTCCCTACCGAATAGATCGGTACGGTCCGTGAGGGATATGCGCGGCCCTGGAGAGGACGCCGGGAAGACTGGTGTAAAGGGCTCGACCTGCCCACGAGCGCCGAGTCCGAGCCCGCTTGCCCGGCTATTTATTAAAGAGCGCGTAGGCCGCGTAGCAGAGGGTGACCGCGAGGATCGGCCGGAGCAGAAATTCGGGAACGATCCCTGATAGCCTTGCGCCGACCGTGATGCCGGGGATCGACCCGCACAGAAGCGCGAGCAACAGGCCGCTATCGACATTGCCGAGACCGAGATGGCCAAGGCCGCCGATGAGGGTGAGCGGCATGGCGTGCGTAATGTCAGAGCCCACGAGCCGCTTGGCCGGCAGCATGGGATAGAGCGCGGCGAGCACGGTGACGCCGATGGCGCCGGCGCCGACCGAGGTCAGCGTGACAAGGAGACCCAGCACCACGCCGAACAGGACCGTGGGAAGCGTGCGCGGCGGGACGTCTCCCTTGTCGTCGCGCGGCGAGGTGCGCGTGACGAAGGGATAAAGAACGATGGCAAGCGCGCTCAAGGGGAGCGCTCCAACGAGACCCATCCTGATCCAATGGGCGAGCATCTCGGTGTCGATAGCGAAAAAGGCTATTACGGCAAGTAGCAGCGCGGAGGCAGGCAGGCTTCCCGCCGCAAGCCGGAACACGATCGGCCAGTCGACATGGTCGGAAAGATGGTGACGCCAGCTCCCGGCCGTCTTGGTGATGGAGGCGTAGAGCAGATCGGTGCCGACGGCGATCTGCGGGCTGACCCCGAAGCTCGAGATCAGCAACGGCGTCATCAGCGAACCGCCGCCGACGCCGGTCAAGCCGACCAGCATGCCGACGCCGAAGCCAGCCGCGACCAGCGGCAGCAAAGGCGCTACCCAGCTCAGGTCAACCATGGTCGTGAGCCCTCCCCCCTCTCCTACGCGGCGAGCTCGTGCCCTGTTCGGGCTTATTCGTTATGCGTCGCTTAGATTTCGATCAGAACCGGAACTCCGGCCGAGCGTAGCAGAAGTGCGACCTCTTGTGCGCGGCGGTGAAACTCGGCCGTGTCGGCCGGCGAGTCTCCGAGGTCTGAGCAAAGTCCGCGCGCGAGAAGCGCGCGGTCGAGAACGAGCACATTATCGCCAACCGTGGGGGCGCCTGATTGCGCCCAGGTGATGACCCCGCCGGCGACGGTGGCGCCGTCGATGGCGCTGACCAGCACGAAGTTCCCAGTGAGCGGCAGGTCGCGGAAGAGGTCGAGCGCGGTGGCCCGGCCGAGCAGGATGCGGCAATCGGCAATGTCGTTGACGGCGCAAGCATGCGCCGGCTCGGCAGCGAGCGTCTCGAAATCGATCAAGGCCGAGATGCTCATGCTCGTCACCGGGGTCAAGTCGGTGGCGGTGCGGAGCAGATAGCCGGCCTCCGGATCGAACGGCGTCTCGGAGAGCCAGACGAGGCGCGCCTCGATCACGTCGGCATTGACAGGGCGGCGCGCGACCTCAGACAGCACGGCGCCCCGCGAGATGTCGACATCGGTGTCGAGCACGAGGGTGACGGCATCGCCCTTGGCGGCTGAGGCAAGATCGCCGTCCATGGTGGCGATCCGGCGCAACGTGGCGCCGAGCCCGCTCCTCGCATCGACAATGCGCTCGCCGACGGTGATGCGGCCCGAAGTTACCGTACCAGCATAGCCGCGGAAATTGTCGGAGGCGCGGATCACGAGCTGCACTGGCATGCGGAAGGGCGCGTCAGGTGGCGCGGTTTCGGGGTCGACCGCTTCGAGATGATCGAGCAGCGTCGGCCCGCTATACCAGGGCATATGCAGGGAGCGGCGGGCGACATTGTCGCCAGTCAGCGCTGCCACCGGAATGGTGACGACTTGCGCGAAGTTGAAGCTTCCGGCCATGGCGCGGAAGTCCTGATCGATCTCGCGGAAGCGCGCCTCCGACCAGCCGACGGCATCCATCTTGTTGACGGCGAGCACGACCTTCTTGATGCCGACGAGATTGCAGATGGCGGCGTGGCGCCGCGTCTGGCGCTTGGCGCCGTGGCGGGCGTCGACGAGAAGGATGGCGACATCGGCATGCGAGGCGCCGGTCGCCATGTTGCGGGTATATTGCTCGTGCCCCGGGGAATCGATGATGATGAAGCGCCGGTGGGCGGTCCCGAAATAGCGCCAGGCGATATCGATGGTGATGCCCTGCTCGCGCTCGGCCTGGAGCCCGTCGAGCAAGAGACTGAAGTCGATCTTCTCGCCGTTGAAGGCGCGGTTGTGCGAGGCGAGCGCAATGGCCGCGCGCTGGTCCTCGGTGACCCCCGCGGCGTCCCACAACAGCCGGCCGATCAGCGTCGACTTGCCGTCATCGACCGAGCCGCAGGTCAAGAGCCGCACCATGGCGCCGGCGTGTGCCGGAGTGGCGGCGGTCATCGTCGCGGCGATCTTGGCCGCGGTGGACTTTCCCGTAGCAGTCTTGGCCTCGGCGATCTTGGCCTCGACGTCCTCTTTGAGCGCAGCCAGATGCATCAGAAATAACCCTCGCGTTTCTTCATCTCCATGGCGCCGGCCTGATCGTGGTCGATCAGCCGTCCCGCCCGCTCGGAAACTTTGGCGGCCAGCGTCTCCTCCACCACCGCGTCGATGTCGCTGGCGTCGGAGTCGATTGCGGCGGTGAGCGGCCAGCAGCCAAGAGTGCGGAAGCGCACCTTGCGCAAGGCGGGCCGCTCGCCCGGCTCAAGCCGCATGCGCTCGTCGTCGACCACGATCATCTGGCCGTTGCGCATCACCACGGGACGCTCGGCGGCGAAATAGAGCGGCACCACGTCGAGCTTCTCGAGCGCGATGTAGCGCCACACGTCGCCTTCGGTCCAATTCGACAACGGGAAGACGCGCACGGTCTCGCCCTTGCCGAGACGGCCGTTGAGGAGCTGCCACATCTCGGGCCGCTGGCGGCGCGGCTCCCAGCGGTGTCCTGCCGCGCGGAAGGAGAAGACGCGCTCCTTGGCGCGAGAAGCCTCCTCGTCGCGGCGGGCCCCGCCGAACGCTGCATCGAAGCCGCCGGCATCGAGCGCCTGGCGCAAGGCCTGGGTCTTCATCACGTCGGTATAGATCGACGGCGGATGGTCGAAGGGGTTGATATTGCGGGCAAGGCCGTCATGGTTGGTATGCACGATGAGGTCGAGGCCGAGGTCGCGCACCGTCTTGTCGCGGAAGGCGATCATGTCGCGGAACTTCCACGTGGTGTCCACGTGCAGCAGCGGGAAGGGCAGCTTGGCCGGCCAGAAGGCCTTGCGCGCGAGGTGCAACAGCACGGTCGAATCCTTGCCGATCGAATAGAGCAGCACGGGCGCGCGGAACTGCGCCGCAGCCTCGCGGAAGATGTGGATGCTCTCGGCTTCGAGGAGCTTCAGATGCGAGGTGAGCGCGGTCATGCGGCCTTGCCCTCCCGCAGCGGGTTCAAATGCAACCCGCACTCCTTCTTCTCCTCGTTCTCCCACCACCAGCGCCCGGCGCGCGGGTTCTCGCCTGGCTGCACGGCGCGGGTGCAGGGCGCGCAGCCGATGGAGATGAAGCCGCGCGCATGCAGCGGATTGACCGGGATATTGTTGGCGGTGATGTAGGCAGTGAGCTCCTGCGTCGACCAGTCGGCGACCGGATTGATCTTGATGAGCCCGTGCGCCTCGTCCCAGGCGGCCAGCGGCACGCTCGCCCGCTCGTCGGAATGCTCGCGGCGAATGCCGGCGATCCAGCCCTGCGCGCCCTTTAGCTCGCGGTTCAGCGGGCGCACTTTGCGCACCTCGCAGCAGGTTTTGCGGTTCTCCACCGAGTTGCGGAAGCCGAACACGCCGTCGTTGGCGACAAGCTGCTGCACCTCATTGGCGTCAGGTGCGACGAGGCGGATGCGCAAGCCATAACGCAGCTCCGACAGCTCGACCGTCTCAAGCACCTCTTGGAACAGCCGTCCGGTGTCGAGGGTGAAGATGTCGATGTCGGCGCCCGATGCCGCAATGGCATGGAGGATGGCCTGGTCCTCGAGGCCGAGGCTGGTCGAGAAGACGGTGCGCCCCTCGATGCTCTCCCGCAGCGCGGTGATGCGCGCCGCGAGGTCCTTTGTCTCGCTCAGGCGCTCATCAAGCTCCTCGGCCGCCTTGCGTGAGGCATTACGGCGAAGCGGCTGGGGATTGCGGAAGCCCGGCTGATAAATGTGCTTGATGCGCGTCAGCGCGCCCTTCCACGTCTCCACATCGTTGGCATCGGTGATCTCCGCGGTATCGAAGCCAGAGCGCAGCAGGAACGGCGCGAGGTCGGGAATGAGGTAGCCGATCGCCCTAATCTCGCCCTTGAAGCCATGCCGCTCGCGCAACAGCACGGCAAGCGAATGGCCGCGGCCGTCGCCGAAGGTCGGAAAGCGAATCCCGACCACGCCGTCGGCAGAAGACGCCGTGGCGAGCTGTGCCGCATCGGCGGTCGGCTCGAGCAGCACGGCCGGCTCGGCGCCTCCGTCGAGCAGGGCCCCGGTCTCTAGGTCAAGCAGCGCCATACAGGGCCTCCTTGAAGGGTGCGGCACCCACTCTCCGCCACGTGGCGAGGAAGTCCTCGCCGTCGGTGCGCTCAGCGAGATAGGTGGAGATGATCGTGTCGATCGCTTGCGGAACGGCTTCCGCGCGGAAGCCCGGGCCGATGATGCTGCCGACCGCAGCGTCGTCCTTGGGGCTGCCGCCGAGCGAGATCTGGTAAAGCTCGGTGCCTTTCTTGTCGACGCCCAGGATGCCGATATTGCCCGAATGGTGATGGCCGCAGGCATTGATGCAGCCGGACATGTTGAGGCGGAGCGGGCCGATCAGCTCTTGCCGCGCGGGATCCTCGAAGCGCTTGGCGATCTCCTTGGCGATGGGGATCGAGCGGGCGTTGGCGAGGTTGCAATAATCGAGCCCGGGGCAGCAGATCATGTCGCCCAGGAGATCGTAATTCCCGGTGGCAAGGCCGCTCGCGGCCAGCTCGCCATAAAGCGCGGGAATGTCCGAGAAGGCGACGTGGGGCAGGATGAGGTTCTGGGTGTAGTTCACCCGTGCCTCGTTATGGCTATAGCGCTCGGCGAGATCGGCAGCGAAATCCATCTGGTCGGAGCTGGCGTCGCCCGGCGTGCGGCCCGGCTCCTTCAGCGAGATGACCACGCTGGCATATCCCGGCACCCGGTGCGGCTTCACATTGTGCTTCAGCCAGTTGGCGAAGACCGGATCGGTCATGCGCCGCTGCTCGACCGCCTCGTTGCGGATCGGGCGTGCGGGGAGATTGGGCGGCGCGAAATAGGACATGATGCGCCGGCGCTCGTCGTCGGGCAGATCGATCGCGTCCTTGCGGGTTTGCTCCCAATCCGCCTCGACGTCCTCGCGGAACTTGTCGATGCCGATCTGGTTGACGAGGATCTTGATGCGCGCCTTGTTGATGTTGTCGCGGCGCCCATGCAGATTGTACACGCGCAGGATCGACTCGATGTAGGAGAGGAGATGCTCCTTCTCGAGAAAGGGGCGGATCTCCTGCCCGACATAGGGCGTGCGGCCCATGCCGCCGCCGACAAAGACGCGGAAGCCGTTGGTGCCGTCAGGCCCGCGCACGATCTTGAGCCCGATATCGTGAAAGGCGATCGCCGCGCGATCCTCGGCAGCGCCCGAGATGGCGATCTTGAATTTACGCGGCAGCCAGCTGAACTCGGGATGCAGCGTCGACCATTGGCGCAAGATCTCGCACCACGGCCGCGGGTCCTCGAGCTCGTCATTGGCGGCGCCGGCGAAGGGATCGGCGGTGACGTTACGCACGCAATTGCCGCTGGTCTGGATGCAGTGCATCTCGACCTCGGCGAGCGCGTTCAAGATGTCGGGCACGTCGACCAGCTTGACCCAGTTGAATTGCAGGTTCTGGCGCGTGGTGAAATGGCCGTAGCCGCGATCCCAGCGCCGGCCGATCATGGCGAGCTGACGGAGCTGGCGCGGGGAGAGCACGCCATAGGGAATGGCGATGCGCAGCATATAAGCGTGCAATTGCAGATAGAGGCCGTTGCGCAAGCGCAAAGGACGGAACTCGTCCTCGGTGAGCTTACCTAACAGCCTGCGCTCAACCTGCTCGCGGAACTGGGCCACGCGCTCATGCACGAAGGCGTGGTCGAACTCGTCATAGCGGTACATCGTACCAATCCTTGGTCAGCGTTGTGCGGTGGGCGGCGCGGATGCGCTCGCGCACGGAGAGCGGATCGACCGCGCCGTCACGAAGCGCGACCTGCATGGGATAGACGGCGACGACCCGGCGCTCGGCGACGGCCTTGGCGGCCTCGGCTTCGAGCGCCTTGGTCTCCTCCTCAGTCTCGGCCAAGCGTGCGCGGGCGATATCTTCCGTCCAGCTCCCGTCGGGCGCGAGATAGACGACGATGCCGTCGAGGAGACGATTGGCGGTGACGACGTTAGGCATAGACACGCGCGAGCTCCTCCAATGCGAGGATGTCTTCGATGACGCCATGCGCCGGGAGACCGGCCACCTCACCGAAGATGAGGACGGCCGGGCTCTTCAAGCCGAGGCGCTCGGGATTGGCGGCAAGCTCGGCGATGGTGGCGGCGACGCGGCGCTCGTTGTCGCGGCTCGCATTCTCCACCGCGATCACGGGAAGCGAGGGGGCAAAGCCCGCTTCCAGCAGCTTCTTGGCGATGACCCCGGCAGTGGTCACGCCCATATAGACGACAAGAGTGTTCTTGCCGGAGGAAAGCGCGGCGAGATCGAATTGCTCGAAGCTCGGCTCCTCGCCGCCGGCCTCATGGCCGGAGAGGAAGGTCACGGTGTGGGAGACATCGCGATGGGTGAGTGGGATCTGCAAGCTCGCAGCGGCGGCGATGCCGGCGGTGACGCCGGGGACGATCTCGACGGCAAGCCCCGCCTCGCGCAGCGCGTCAAGCTCCTCGCCGCCCCGGCCGAAGATGAAGGGATCGCCACCTTTCAGCCGCACCACCGTCTGGCCGGCCCGCGCCCGCTCGATGAGGAGCGCGTTGATCTCGGCTTGCGGGACGCTGTGCAGGCCCTTCGCCTTACCGACCGGGATCAGCTCGGCCTCGCGGCGCGCGTGATCGAGCACGCCCTCGCCGACCAGGCGGTCATAGAGAATGACATCGGCCGCTTTCAGCGCGCGGACCGCCTTCATAGTGAGAAGCTCGGGATCGCCGGGCCCGGCACCGACGAGAAGCACGCGCCCCTGGGTAGGAGCCGCTTCGATCGCCTGCTCGATGGCAGCGCCGATCAGCGCTCTCGCTCTCTCCTCATCGCCTTCGAGTGCGGCTTCGGCGGCAGCCCCCTCGAACACGGCCTCCCAGAAGCGGCGCCGGGGCGATCCCGACGGCACCTTCTCGGCGACGGGGCCGCGGAATTCGGCCGCCAGCTTGGCAAGGGCATCGAGACGGGGGTGCAGCTCGCGCTCGAGCCAGGCTCTGAGTCGCTGCGCCAGCACGGGCGACGCGCCGGAGGTGCCGATGGCGACCGTCACCTCGCCGCGATCGACAATGGCGGGCAGCACGAAGGTGCAAAGCTCAGGCCGGTCAGGCACGTTCACCGGCACGCCGAGAGCGCGGGCTATGGCCGAGACGCGAGCGTCCTCCTCGTCGTCGCCGGTGGCGGCAATGACGAGAGGCCGGCCGCGCAATTGATCGATGCCGGGCCGCGCCGGAAGCAACGATACGTGGCCGGCTTCGGCGAGCGCAGCAAGCTCGGGCACCACGTGGCTTGCGGCAACGTCGACAATGCCACCGCCCTTCAACAGGAGGCGCGCCTTGACGGCCGCCAACTCGCCGCCGCCGGTCACCAGTGGCGGCTTGCCTTCGAAGCTCACGAAGATGGGGAAGGTTCGCATCGCGCGCTTATCCTCCCACCGCGAGCCGTTCGGGCGGCGCATCGGCGAGGCTCTCGGGGGCAAGCTCGACCTCAAGGCCGTCGAGCTCTTTCGACATGATGATCTGGCAGCACAGGCGCGAGCGCTCGTCCACCTGAAAGGCGCCATCAAGCATCTCGAGCTCCTCGTCGGTAGGGGGCACGAGCTTGGCGAGCCACTCCTCACCCACCCACACATGGCAGGTCGCGCAGGCGCACGCCCCGCCGCACTCGGCCTTGATGGGAAGGCCCCAGTCGCGGATCACCTCCATGACGCGCCAGCCCTCGAGAGCCTCGAGACGGTGGGTGGCGCCGTCCGGCATGCGCACGGTGACGAACATTTCAGGCGACCTTCAGGAGACGCTGCAGCTCCGACGACGACGTCGTGTACTGGAAACGCAGCGTTTTGTCAGGATGCACGTAGCGGTGGGCGGCTTGCGCCATCAGCGCCGCCTCGTGGAAACCGGACAGGATGAGCTTGAGCTTGCCGGGATAGGAATTGATGTCGCCGATGGCGAAGACGGCTTCCGTGCTCGTCTCGAATTTCGCGGTATCCACGGGGATCAGGTTCTCGTTGAGATCGAGGCCGAAATTCGCGATCGGCCCGAGCTTCATGGTCAGCCCGAAGAAAGGCAAGAGGGTATCGGTTTCGATGTGAAGGAGCGAGCCGTCTTGCCGCTTGATCACCACTGCCTCGAGCGTGCCGTCGCTACCTTTCAACTCCGCAGGCTGGCCGAGCTCGAATTTGATCACGCCCTGGCTCTCCAGGTCGCGCATCTTGCGCACCGTATCGGGGGCGGCGCGAAACTCAGGCCGGCGGTGGACGAGGGTCAATTGCTGCGCGACAGGTGCGAGGTTCACCGTCCAGTCGAGCGCTGAATCGCCGCCGCCAGCGATGACGATGCGCTTGCCCCGGAAGGCATCGATCTTGCGCACGGCATAGAAGACGCTTTTGCCCTCATAGGCCTCGATGCCGGGAATGGGAGGGCGCTTCGGCACGAAGCTGCCGCCGCCCGCGGCAATGACCACCACGGGCGCAATCAAGACGCGGCCCGTATCGGTGGCAAGACGCCAATTCCCATCCACCGTCCTGGTCAAGGACTCGGCCATCTCGCCGAAATGGAAGACGGGCTCGAATGGCCTGATCTGCTCGAGCAGCCGGTCGGTCAGCTCCTGCCCCGTGCAGACCGGGATGCCGGGAATGTCATAAATCGGCTTCTCGGGGTAAAGCTCGGCGCATTGGCCACCGGGCTTGTCGAGGATGTCAACGACATGAGCCTTGAGCTTGGCGAGGCCAAGCTGGAACACGGCGAACAGGCCCACCGGGCCTGCGCCAACAATGATCACGTCGGTGGAGGCTTCGCTCGCCTGCATCGTTCGCCCGCCTGAAAGTGAAGCTGTTGAATAAGAAAAGCGCTACCGTGAATATGGGGAGTGTAGCGAAAAATCATTCCCCCAGGAAGCTAGTGGACGCGAAAATAAGCAAAATTGTTTCTTTCACGCGCGAATGGTAGAAATATTTTCTGAATCGATGCCTTCGCGCAACGCGGCAGCCACGCC
>JAENXG010000491.1 GCA_016649675.1 Methyloceanibacter sp. | reverse complement strand
TGCAGAGGCCCGAAGCGGAACAGACCGCGCGCGAACGGCCAAAGCAGCGTCAGGCTCAACATCGTCGTGACGGCAAGGAGGACCAAAGCAAGCGCCGGATTCGGCCGGCGCAGAGCCGTGACCAGAGACGCACTGAAGGAGCGGTTGACAAAGATCAGGCTGACAATCGTCAAAATCAAAGCAAAGAAAGCCAGCGCGCGCACTTCATCCTCCGGCATACCCCGTCGTAACGCGACGATGAAGATGACGGCAACGAGCACAAACGCGAACGCCCCCTGCAGGAGACTCCAGCCGATCAACGGGCCGGAGAACAGCGGCGCATCGGGCGCATGCGGCGGCCGGCGCATTACATCGTCTTCCTCCGTTTCCGCCTCGAAGACGAGCGAACACACCGGATCGATCACCATTTCCAGAAACGCGATATGCATGGGCCCCAGCAGGATCGGCAATCCGAACAGCAGCGGCAGCAGTGCCAGTCCCGCGATCGGCACGTGCACGGCGAAGATGAAGCCCATTGCCTTGCGGAGGTTGTCGTAGATTCGGCGGCCCAGCCGGACGGATTTGACGATCGAGCCGAAATCGTCATCGAGCAATACGATCGATGATGCCTCTCGCGCCACGTCCGTCCCGCGTCCGCCCATGGCAATGCCGATATGCGCCGCCTTGAGCGAGGGCGCATCATTGACACCGTCCCCGGTCATCGCCACGATCTCGCCGTTCGCCTTGAGCGCGTTGACGATACGGAGCTTCTGCTCCGGCATGATCCGCGCGAACACGGTCGCGGCGCGGACGCGCTGAGCCAACGCGGTGTCGCTCAGCTGATCGAGTTCTTCGCCTGTCACTAGGTCTTCGGCATCGAGGCCCGCCTGGCGGGCGATGGCCCTGGCGGTTGCCGGATAGTCGCCGGTGATCATGACCACTTTGATGCCGGCCGACCGGCATTCGCTCACGGCATCGGGCACGCTCGGCCGCAGCGGATCGGCCAGGCCGACGAGGCCCAGGAACGAAAACGCGAAATCGTGCTGCGAGTCTGGCCAAATCTCTCCCACCAAGGAGGCTCGGGCGACACCCAACACGCGCAGGCCGGTGGCGGCCATGGCGTCCACGGACAGTGTCAGCGCGGCGCGATCCGGGGCGTCGAGGTGGCACAGGTCGGCAATGGCTTCAGGTGCGCCCTTGGCGGCGACCACGAACGCGTTGCCGTCGGCGACCTGCCAGACGTTGGACATGGCGAGGAGATCGGGACGAAGTCCATAGGCGTGCACGAGCTTCCATTCGGGGCCATGCACATCCCCGGTCCCGGCCAGCTGCCCGCGACCGAGATCGTGGAACGCCTTTTCCATGGGGTCGACGGCGTCGCGCGCGCTGGCGAGAACGCCGAACTCGACCAGGTCATGGAACTCCGGCGGCAGTTTCGAGCCGGACGCCTCGCGGGGCCGGTACATTTCGGCGCTCTTGAGACGCAGCTCGGCGATCGACATGCGGTTCTCGGTCAGCGTGCCGGTCTTGTCCGTACACAGCACCGTCGCGGACCCGAGGGTTTCGATGGCCGCGGCGCGCCGGGTCAGCACGCCCGCCCGTGAGATTCGCCAAGCGCCCATCGCCATGAACACCGCGAGCACGACGGGGAACTCTTCCGGCAGCATCGACATGCCGAGCGCGATGCCACCAAGCACCGCGTCGAGCCATCCGCCCCGCAAGGTGCCGTAGAGCAGCACGGCCAGGACGCTCACCGCTCCCCCGACCATGGCGAACACCCGCACAAGCCGGCGGGTCTGTGCCTGCAGCCGCGGAGGCTCGGTCTCCAGCGTGGCGAGCGACTGGCCGATCTTGCCGATTTCACTCAATGCCCCGGTCGCGATCACTTCGCCGATTCCGGTCCCGCGCACGACCAGCGAACCGGAAAACACGTACGGCAGATCATCGCCCCCCGGCCGGCGA
>JAENXG010000222.1 GCA_016649675.1 Methyloceanibacter sp. | reverse complement strand
CCGGCGATTCGGTCGGCGTATGATCGACGATCTCGCGGTAATGCGCCATGACACTCGGAGCCGGCCTGACCCTCCAAAACATCATGGCTCGCTCCCTCCACCTCGGATCGCCGATTTCACCGTAAACCTGTAACTAAACTCTTTAGAGATGAGGCAAAGCCCACAGGAAATAGGAAGTTTCTGGCATGGCTAACGACCAAAGTGGGCCTTTAGCCGCGTACGACAGTAACCATGCCAGACGCCGTCTTGCGGATGCTTGCGAGCCGCTGGCAGGGGTGCGCTGGGGGAGGCAAAAGCGACTTACGCGCCGGCAGGCGCTAGTGACACTCTGTCGCTTTGAGATATTCGAGCGCGGTCAGCGTGCCGTGGATGGAGAAGTCGCCATAATCGATGAGAAGCTCGCGGCTTACGCCGTTTTCATAAAGGCGAAAATCAATCTGGTAGCTCGGCGTCAGGTCGCCGCCCTTGGGCTCGAAATAGCCGATCGACACCGGCCATGAGGCAAGCTCTTCGAGCCCCTTGTCCTTGGCGGCGGGTTCGAGCTTGCCGGCGTCGGCGCCGGGCTGCACCTTGGCGCCAATGAAAGCGGTCGTGTCATAGACCTTCCGCCCCTTCTCCGATCCGTCGTAGATCCTCGCCTGGAACAGCGACTGCCCTCCCCTCGCCGCATCGATCAAGGCAAGGCTGTGTTGGGTCGGAAACAGCACCTGACCTGAAAGATCGAGCTCGGTGTGAGAGGGCTGGCTGAGCCTGACCTTCACCGCTGCATTGGGCGGCTCGCGCACCGCCCGCCCCATGGTGACGTCGCCGAGCTTGTCATTCAGATATTGCGCCGACTGGAAGCGGAATTTCTGGCCGTCGCCCTGCTCCCAGGTCGAGGAGCGGAGGTCAGTCAGATTGGTCTGGCCTTGAGAATCGGTCATCTGCGTGACCATGCGCATATTGAGCGAGTAGCCGTCGCATTCGGAGCCGGTGAACTCGAATACCATGCGGCCATCGATGCCGGTGATGCCCGAGGCTGAGCGGGCGTCGTCGAGCGTCATCTCGTAGATAGCGCGGTGCGCCACGAGCTCGTTCGGCTCTTTCGCGGCGAGCGCCTGGGCATGGCCGGCCCCGCCAAAGAGCGGCGCCGCCATGAGCACGAGCACCAGCCGCTGGCCCCAACCGATCATGTCAGCCTCGTCCTCCCGAACACTTCACGCCCGGCCAAGTGGCTCGGAGCCAGCCAATTTTTCGCACCAACACGCGGGCCGGACAAGAGCCCCCGCCCCGCGCTTGCAGGACGGCCGGATTTGCTCAATGGTCGAAGGCTCAAAGCCAAGGCTTTCGCGCGGAAGGGTTGGAGGATGGCATGGCCGGAGAAATCGAAGCACGGCTGAAGGCGCTCGACCTCGTCCTTCCGGAGGCTAGAGCTACGCTCGGCGCCTATGTCCCATACCTTCATCTCAACGGCCAGCTCTTCATTTCGGGCCAATTGCCGCTGAAGGACGGCCAGGTCGTGGTTGCCGGCAAGCTCGGCGCCGGTCTCGACGTGAGCAAGGGGCAAGAGGCGGCGCGGCTCTGCGCCATCAACATCCTGGCGCAGGCAAAAGCGGCGCTGCGCGATCTCGACCGCATCGTGCAGTTGCTCCGCCTCAACGGCTTCGTCAACGCCGCTCCCGACTTTGTCGACCATCCCAAGGTGCTCAACGGCGCCTCTGACCTGATGGTCGAGATTCTCGGCAACAAAGGGCGCCACACCCGCGTCGCCATAGGTGCCGCGAGCCTGCCGCTCGGCGTCGCGGTCGAGATCGATGCGGTTTTCGCAGTAGATTAGGCCCCTCGTCACCGAGCGCCTCACATGGCCGAGCTTTATTGGTTGAAGCGGCCGATCGCCCATCGCGGCTTGCACGATCCGTCGAAGGGCATCGTCGAGAACAGCGCCTCCTCGGTCAAGGCCGCCATGGGCGCGGGATTTGCCATCGAGGTCGATCTGCAATGTGCAGCCGGCCATATGCCGGTCGTGTTCCACGACGCCACCCTCGACCGGCTCACCTTGGAGACGGGGCCGGTCGCCACGCGCGACGTCGAGGCGCTCACGACCATCCCCTTGCGCAACAGCCCCGACCGCATCCTGTCGCTTCCGGGGCTGCTCGCGCTCGTCAATGGGCGCGTGCCGCTCGTGCTCGAGGTCAAGAGCACCTGGTCCGCCGAGCACAAATACGAGGCCAATATCGCCAAGCTGCTCGCCTCCTATCCCGGGCCCGTCGCGGTGATGTCGTTCGACCCCTATTCGGTGGCAGCCTTTCGCGAGATCGCGCCGGCACTTCCGCGCGGGCTCATCGCCGAGCGATTCGATGACCGGCGCTACTGGTCACAGCTCTCTTTTGGCCAGCGCTTCGCCATGCGGAACCTGCTCACCTCCACCTTCGCACGGCCCCATTTCATCGCTTACGATATCAAGGCGCTGCCGGCGCTGGCGCCGGCCATCGCGCAGATCCTGTTCGGGCTGCCGCTGCTCACCTGGACGGTGCGCACCATGGCCGAGCGGGAGCGCGCCTTGCGCTACGCCGACGCCATGATCTTCGAAGGGATCGTGCCTTAAGCCATGGGCGATATCGAGAGGCCACTGACGGAGGATGAGCCTGACGGCACGGGCGAGCCTGTCGTGGTGCGCATCGCCTCAGCCATCGCCGATGTGCCGGCCGCCGAATGGGACGCTTGTGCGCTTGGCGCAGAGCCCGCGATAGGCGCAGGACGGCCTCCTAACCCCTTCACCTCACATGCCTTTCTCAAGGCCCTGGAACAGAGCGGGTCGGCCGCGCGGAAGACCGGCTGGCTCCCCCAGCATCTTCTGCTCGAGGACGGCGCAGGCCAGCTCACCGGCTGCATGCCGTGCTATCTGAAGTCCCACTCGCAAGGCGAATATGTCTTCGACCATGGCTGGGCCGACGCTTATATGCGCGCCGGCGGCAGCTACTATCCGAAGCTGCAGGCCTCGGTCCCCTTCACGCCCGTCACCGGCAAGCGCCTGCTGGTGCGGGCGGGGGCGAACCAAGCGGAGCGCGAGGCCATCCTGCTTCAGGCCGGCACCACACTCGCTGCCGAGCTCGGCGTCTCCTCGCTCCATGTCACCTTTCTCACGCGCGACGAATGGACGCTTGCCGGCGAGCAGGGCTTCCTCAAGCGGACCGACCAGCAATTCCATTGGCAGAACGAAGGCTATAGGAGCTTCGAGGATTTCCTAGGGAGCCTCAACGCACGCAAGCGAAAGGCGATCCGCAAAGAGCGCCGCGCAGCGCTGGGCGACGGCATCGAGATCGAATGGGTGACGGGGAGCGATCTCACCGAGGCGCACTGGGACACCTTCTTCGCCTTCTATATGGACACCGGCGCGCGCAAATGGGGCACGCCCTATCTCACGAGGGATTGCTTCAGTCTCCTCAGCGCGGCCATGGCCGACCAGATCCTGCTCGTTCTCGCCAAGCAATCGGGGCGATATATTGCCGGTGCGCTCAACTTCATCGGCGCCGACACGCTTTACGGCCGCTATTGGGGCGGGATCGAGGAGCGCCCCTATCTCCATTTCGAGGTCTGTTACTACCAGGCCATCGACTTCGCCATCGCCCATGGCCTCACCCGGGTCGAGGCGGGCGCGCAAGGGGCGCACAAGCTTGCCCGCGGCTATCTGCCGTCCGAGACCTATAGCGCCCATTACATTGCCGATCCCGGCTTGCGTCGTGCCGTCGCCGATTACCTCAAGCGCGAGCGTGCGGCTGTCGCGCGCGAGATCACGTTGCTCACCGAGGAGTCGCCTTACCGCAACACGGACTGAGAGGGGGGGTTGGTCGCCTCGGAGTTGCCCCGCCGCCGTCATTCCTGCGCAAGCCGGAATCCAGCCGCCACCCCGCAACTCATTTGCTGGATACCGGCTTTCGCCGGTAAGACGATAGAAGCGCCTAACTCTCCGGTTGACCTTGCAGCCGCAAGGACTCGAAATGACTCAGAGAAATGAGAGCGAGGGGCGGCATGGCCTACGATCAGAACAATGTCTTCGCCAAGATGCTGCGGGGCGAGATCCCCTGCCACAAGATCTACGAGGACGAGAACACGCTCGCCTTCCTCGACATCATGCCGCGGACCGAAGGTCACGCGCTCGTCATCACCAAGGAGAAAGCGCGCGACCTGTTCGACGTTTCGCCCCAGGCCCTCGCCAAGCTCATGGCGGTGGTGCAGAAACTCGCGCCGGTCATTCAGGACGCCACGGGCGCCGAAGGCCTGCTGATCCAGCAGTTCAATGGCGCCGCCGCCGGCCAGACGGTGTTCCACCTCCACGTCCACATCATCCCGCGCAAAGCGGGCGAGACGCTGAAGCCCCACGCCGGCCAAATGGTCGACCAGGCGGCGCTGGCCGCCACCGCGGAGAAGATCAGAAAGAGACTTGGAACTGGCTGAGCCGCTTGCTCCCCCTCTCCCCTGTGG
>JAENXG010000306.1 GCA_016649675.1 Methyloceanibacter sp. | reverse complement strand
TGGGACCTGGTTGGCAACAACACGCCGGTGTTCTTCGTGCGCGATCCCTACAAGTTCCCCGACTTCATCCATACGCAGAAGCGGCACCCCAAGACCAACATGCGCTCACCGACGGCCATGTGGGATTTCTGGTCGCTCTCGCCGGAGAGCCTGCACCAGGTCACCATCCTCATGTCGGACCGCGGCCTTCCCGTCTCGGTGCGGCATATAAACGGCTACGGCTCGCACACCTATTCGCTGATCAACGAGGCGGGTGAGCGGCACTGGGTCAAATTCCACTTCAAGACCCAGCAGGGCCACAAGCATTGGACCAACAAGGAGGCGGTCGAGATCGTCGGCCGCACGCGCGAGTCGACGCAGGAAGATTTGTTCAATGCGATCGAGGCAGGCGACTTCCCGCGCTGGAAGATGCAGGTGCAGATCATGCCCGAGACTGATGTGGGCAAACATTGGTACAACCCGTTCGACCTCACCAAGGTGTGGCCACACGCCGACTACCCGCCGATCGACATCGGCACTTTCGAGCTCAACCGCAACCCGGAGAACTATTTCCAGGAAATCGAACTGTGCGCCTTCTCGCCGTCGAACATCGTTCCCGGCATCGGCTTCTCGCCCGACAAGATGCTGCAGGCGCGCATCTTCTCCTATGCCGACGCGCATCGTTACCGGATCGGCACCCATTACGAGGCCCTGCCGGTGAACGCATCGAAATGTCCGGTGCATCACTATCACAAGGACGGACCGATGCGCTTCTTCGAGCAGAAGACCGGCGCTGTGGATGCCTTCTACGAGCCGAACTCGTTTGAAGGTGCGGTGCAGGATGAGCGCTTCGCCGAGCCGCCACTCGCCATCTCGGGCGATGCCGAGCGCTACAATCACCGCGACGGCAACGACGATTACAAGCAAGTGACCGCGCTGTTCAATCTGTTCGACGGGAGCCAGAAGGCGCGGCTCTATCTCAACGTCGCGGAAGCGATGTGGGGCATCCCGGAGGCGATAATCGAGCGGCAGCTTGCGCATTTCAAGAAGGTGCATCCGGACTATGAAGCCGGCGTGCGCCGCGAGCTCAGCCACATGACCCGCGCCAAGGCGTCGGAGACCGCGCAGCAGCAAAAGATGCCGCAAGGCGTCGAGGCTGCCGAGTAGTTCAGGAAATTGGAGGCCGGCGCGAAGGGGTTACCTTCGCGCCGGCCATATCATGTCACCAGACCTGTAAGCCGGGTTCTGTACCTCGCCACCAACGGGGGGCGAGGTGATGGCCATTCATCTTGGGCGCCGCTTGCGCGACGCCTCATGCAACCAACCCGGGCGGCTCATCTGGAAACAGACTGGCCGGTTGCCCGTCCGCGCCGCCCCTATTCGGTCTTGCTCCCGGTGGGGTTTGCCGTGCCGCCTTTGTTACCAAAGACGCGGTGCGCTCTTACCGCACCCTTTCACCCTTACCTAGCGACTCCGTCTCCGGTGTCGCGAGGCGGTTTGCTTTCTGTTGCACTATCCCTGGGGTCGCCCCCGCCGGAGGTTATCCGGCACCGTGCTTCCATGGAGCCCGGACTTTCCTCTCCGCCTTGATACGCAACACTGGCAGAGCGGCCATCCGGCCTGCTGACGGGGGGTAATAAGGGGTTTTGCGCGTGTTGCGTCAAGCCGTTACCGGGGTTTGCGGCATGCAGGCAACGCTTTCCCGTCGGGACTGTCGCCAGCCCGTAACGGCATTTTGATAGCGTCATTGCCGCTTGTTCCCATATCTTAGCGACCTGCCGCGTCCGACCCCCTTTTCAGGCTTTCGGGCCATCGCGATCTCCGGCCGCGGCGGGCCCGACAATACATGTGCCGCCAATGCCCAACCAGGACTTGATCTCGCGCTGGCTTGCTTCCTTCCCTGAGCTGACGGAGCTCGAAGACGAGCACCGCGGCGAGCTGCTCGGGAGCACGCAATTCAACCGCTTGCGCGGGGGCGACGTCGCCTATCGCCAAGGCCAGCATTGCCATGCCTATGTCATGTGCATCGAGGGACAGACGCGCGTGTTCAAGACCTCAGAATCCGGGCGCGAGATCCTGCTCTATCAGGTCGGTCCCGGAGAGACCTGCGTGCTCACCACCTCGTGCCTGATGGCCGGGAGCTCTTTCCCCGCCGAGAGCAACGCCGAGACCGACGTGCTCCTCGCCGTGCTGCCGGCTAGCGTGTTCCACCGGCTGATGGGCGTCTCCCCGCGCTTCCGCAAATTCGTGCTCGACAATTACGGGGACCTCTTGTCGAGCCTCATCATGCTCGTGGACGAGGTGGCCTTTGCCAGCCTCGATCTCAGGCTCGCGCGGCGGCTCTTGGCCGAGGCCAACGCCCAAGGCGTAGTGGCCAAGACCCACCAGCAGCTCGCACTCGACCTCGGCAGCGTGCGCGAGGTGATCAGCCGCTATCTCGCCGAATGGGAGCGCATGGGCTGGGTGCACGCCACGCGCGGCTCGATCGAGGTCAAAAACCGCCCGGCGCTGGCGAGCTATTGCGGGGGAGAGGTCATGTGAGGCGGCGCCCCTGACCTAGGTCAGAAGGGTGACTTGGGTTACATACCGGGCGCACCCCCGGGGGGCTAAACAGACGACGATCACGAATCCCACAAAAACGTCCAAGGAATTCAAGGCAATGACAGACATAAACGCCGATCGGCTCCTGGCATCGTTGACCCGCGCGGCGGCGATCGCGGCCGCACTCTGTATCACCGCCGCAGGCCCTGCTCTGGCAGCCGAGGATAGCCCCGCCGCCGCTGGCCAGACGATGTCGCCCCTACCCGCAAACGCCAAGGGTGAGTTCGACAATTTCTGTGCGGAAGGTCTGGCTTTGGGCCAGACGGTCAAGACCGACTGCTCGGTGAATTGGACCGATCCCGACGGACACGTCTATTGCTTCTCCACGGAAGACTCTAAGGCTGCGTTCCTGAAGGACCCTGCCACCAACATCCAGAAGGCGCGCGAGTTCTTTGCCTCCAAGCAGGCCGCCGTGACCAAAGGCGCGAAGGAGTTCACCGAGGAGGATGTCGATAAGAGGGTTGACGAGGTGATTGCCCAGCGGTCGAAGGACGGCGCCTTTGTCTTCCACGACCCGAAGCTCGACACCGATCTCAACCTTGTGTTCGAGCAGGTCAAGATCGTGCGCGGCATGGAAGGCTATGGCTGGTTCGCTAATGTGATCTTCCACGACAAGGACGAGCCTAAGAAGCAATACGCCATCGATTTCTGGTTCAAGCCCGACGGCGACCAACTTACCCTCATGGATGTCAGGGTGCAGAAGGGCCCAAAGCAAGAGGGCGACGGCTATGTCATGATCACGCGCAGCCCGGTGGCCTGGTGGTGGCTTCCGGTGCAGGAGCATCCCGGCGACATGGAGGTGACCCGCGCCTGGCAGGTGATGGGTGCGA
>JAENXG010000358.1 GCA_016649675.1 Methyloceanibacter sp. | reverse complement strand
CAGAGCAGGTGATCCTCTTCACCGTCACGGCCTGGGACGCGAACTGCCCGCAGCACATCCCGCTCCGCTTCGAGGCCGCACAGGTGGCGGCGATGCTCGCCGAGCGCGAACAGCGGATCGAGGCTTTGGAGGCGGAGCTTGAGCAGCTGCGCCCGGCCGGGAACGCGCGCTAGGGACTGTGGGTTTAGGGGGCACGTCGCGTCCTGCCCGCGTGCTAAGATTGAAACAAGCGGCCCCCTCCACCGAGAAGCTACGATGAGCATTATCGAGACGCGTCATCACCAGATGTTTCCGGTGCTCGACACCGCGCAGATCGAGGCGGCGAAGCGCTTTGCCAGCGGCCCCGCCCGGCATTTCGCTTCTGGCGAGATCGTCTTCGGTATTGATGAGCGTCAGCCCCCGGCATGGCTGGTGCTCAAGGGCTCGATCGAAGTAGTGCGTCGGGACAGTCTCGATCGCGAGGTGGCGATCACCGCCCATCACGCGGGTCAATTCTCGGGCGAGGTCAACCAGCTCGCCGGGCGCGCGTACCTCGCCACCGGCCGGGCGGGCCCGGAAGGCTGCACCGCATTGCCGTTCGACGCGGCCCATGTGCGAGCGCTGATCATCGGCTCGGCCGAAGTCGGCGAGATCATGATGCGCGCGTTCATCCTGCGCCGGGTCGGACTCATCGAGGAGGGTGGCGCCGGTTCAGTCCTCGTCGGCAATCCGGGCACGCCGGACCTCATCCGGCTGCAAGGCTTCCTCGGCCGTAACGGTTATCCCTACGCGGTGCTCGACGCTTCCGCCGAGGACGGCGGCCGCGCCATGGTGGAACGTTTGGGTATTCTGCCGGAGGAGCTGCCGCTGCTGGTCTGCTCGAACGGAACAGTGCTGAAACGACCTACGGATGCGGAGGCTGCTGCCTGCCTCGGCATCACGCCCGAGCTCGACCCGGAGACGGTCTATGACGTCGCCGTGGTCGGCGCCGGTCCCGCCGGGCTCGCGACCGCCGTCTATGCCGGCTCGGAGGGCCTCTCGGTGATCGTGCTCGACCAGAGGGCCTTCGGCGGACAGGCCGGCGCCTCGATGCGAATCGAGAATTATCTCGGCTTCCCCACCGGCATCTCCGGCATGGCCCTGGCGGGCCGTGCCTTCAACCAAGCGCTCAAATTCGGCGTGGAGATCGCCATTCCGCTCGAGGTGGCGCGGCTTGACTGCGGCAATTCAGGCGGCCCGCTGCGGCTCGAGCTCAACAATGGCGGGGTGGTGCGCGCACGAACCGTGGTGGTTGCTTCCGGGGCACGCTACCGCCGGCCGCCGATCCCGAACCTGTCGATCTTCGAAGGCGCGGGCATTTCATATTGGGCCTCGCCGGTGGAGGCTAAACTCTGTGAAGGCGAGGAGGTGGCCCTGATCGGCGGCGGCAACTCGGCTGGACAGGCCGCAGTCTACCTCGCGCCCAAGGTCAAGCAGCTCCATCTTGTCGTGCGCGGCGAAGGCTTAGAAGCTTCCATGTCGCGCTACCTCATCGACCGCATCAAAGCCCTTCCCAATGTGGAGCTGCACACCAGAACCGAAATCATCGGATTGGAAGGCGACCAGGCCACCGGCCTGACCGGGGCGGTGTTCCGCGACAAGACCACGGGAGCGACCCACGCCTGCCCCTTACGTCATCTCTTCTTGTTTATTGGCGCCGATCCAAACGCGGGCTGGCTGGATGGCTGCGTCACGGTGGACGATAACGGCTTCGTGGTCACCGGGGAGACATTTGCGCAAGGGAATGGCGGTATCGACCGCCCTGCCCTGCCGCTCGAGACCAATCGGCCCGGCGTGTTCGCCATCGGCGACGTGCGGGCAGGCTCGACCAAGCGCGTGGCTGCCGCCGTCGGCGAAGGCGCCGCGGTCGTGGCGCAGATTCACAGCGCGCTTGCGGCGGTGTCGTCAGCCGCCTGACAAACGCGGCCCCGCTGGCGGCACTAATCAGGGGATGGCGACCATCACGTCGGACGACTTGATTACGGCGTGGACCTTGTCGCCGACTTTGAGGCCCAACTCGTCGACGGACTCGTTGGTGATGGAGGCGGTCACGATGGTCCCGCTCACGTCGATGCGCACATGGGCGGTGGTGGCGCCCTTCTTGATGTCGACGATCTTGCCGGGAAGCGCGTTGCGTGCAGAAATCTTCGTGACCGATCCCTTGGGCTTGCGGAGAAGCGATGCAGCATGGCGTACTGTATCGCTCTAGATATAGGTTTATGTCAAACCGTTGGCACCTCAATGGTTTCCGGGTAGGAAACTTCGCATTCGATGAGAGCCGAGACATGATCCTTGCCCGCCCTCCCGTCGCCTCACGAGAGGGCCTGCCATGAGCACCGAGCAGGCGAGGCGGTCAAAAGCCAAACTTGCGTCCAAGACGCCGTCCTTTGCCACGACGCTGCCTGCGCGGGTTCTGCGGCACGACTCCGGCCATGGTCTCTCGACGCTCTTTTTCGGCGACGGCGAGCTGCGCGTGCCGCTCGTCGCCGCACCGGTCGATTCCGGGGTGAAGGTGACGATCGATGCGCGCGACGTGTCGATCGCTTTGTCGCGTCCGATGGATGTGTCGATAACCAATCGCCTGCCGGGAACCATCTTGGCCATCGAGGCGCTCGCCTTGCCGTACGTGCGTGTCACCCTCAATCTCGGCGCCACCCTTCTCGATGCGCTGGTGACCACGGAGTCCGTTGAGCGGCTCGGGCTCGAGCTCGGCCTGCGCGCCTGGGCCATGATCAAGACCGTCGCGATCGGGAAAGACGCGGTTG
>JAENXG010000547.1 GCA_016649675.1 Methyloceanibacter sp. | reverse complement strand
CGCTCCCCACTCGCCCTCACGCCTCGCCGCCTCTTGCTCCTCGCAGCGATTCTAGGGCTTGGCGTGGCCGCACCGCTCCTGGGGCCGGCCTATCAGTCACAACTGACCGAGCTTCTCCTCTTCATCGTGTTCGCTCTCGCCGGCTCGCCGCGGGGCAGGTCGCCGCCGGGATTCCCTGGATCGGCGCTGGCTCCGGCATGCTCACCCCCAATCCGCCGGCCTCGCTCGGCGAGGTCGGGCTGCTCCTCTATTACCTGGCGCTTCTCCTTCCCGTCGCTTGCACGCTCGTCTTCGCTTGGCTCCTGTCGACCCGCTTCGGGCTCGCGTTGAACGCCATCAGGGACGATGAGGACAAGGCCGAATCGATGGGGCTCAAGGTTCATGCTGCCAAGGTCACAGCCTCGGTCACTGCCGCCGCATTCCTGGGAGCTGCAGGCGCCATCTACGGCAACCTCGTCCGCTTCATCGATCCGACCCAAACGGCCTTTGCCGGTTCGACCATCGGGGTATGGATGATCCTCATGGCGCTGCTCGGTGGGACGGGGACGCTGCTCGGGCCGATCATCGGCGCTGTTCTCTTCCAGCTCACCAAGGAGCTGTTCTGGACCTACCTGCTCGGCCGGCAGAGGGTGGCGCTCGGCGCGCTGATCGTCGCCGTCGCCGTGTTCTTTCTGGCCGGCATCGTGGGCTTCGTCAACGAACGCCTTCGGCGCGAGCGCAATCTAGGAGAAGACCTGGAGGGCGCCGCTCCCAAGGAGCACGGTCCATGACCGCGATGCTCGAGCTCGCTCAGGTGACCAAGACCTTCGGCGGTGTCGGCGCCAATGACGGGGTGAGCTTGAGCGTGAAGCAAGGCGCCATTGTCGGGCTGATCGGGCCGAACGGCTCGGGCAAGACCACCCTGTTCAACGCCATCACCGGCGCGGTTCCGATCGATGCCGGCTCGATCCGCTTCAACGGCAAGGAGATCTCGAAGCTCGTGGTGGGCGAGATCGCCCGCGCCGGCATCATCCGCACCTTTCAGCAGCCCCGCGTCTATCGGCGCATGAGCGCGCACGCGAACCTGCTAGTCTCGGCCTCCATCAGAAAGGCGGCCTTCGCCGGGCTTTTTCGCCGGGCGCGCAGCGAGGTGGACGCCCACGCCTTCGAGCTGCTCGATTTTGTGGGCCTTGCCGAGAAGCGGGACAGTCTTGCCGGCGATCTCTCCTTCGGCCAGCAGAAGTTGCTCGAGCTCGCCATGGCGCTCACCAACGATCCCGCGATGCTGCTGCTCGATGAGCCGACCGCCGGCATCAACCCGGTGCTGATCGAGAGCCTGATGGACCGCCTCAAAGCCGCCAACGAGACCCGCGGACTAACCTTGCTCGTGATCGAGCACAACATGCCGGTGATCATGGGCCTGGCCGAGCACATCTATTGCCTCGCTCATGGACGGCTTCTCGCCGAGGGCCCGCCGGAAACCGTCAGGCGCGACGCAAAGGTGCTCGACGCCTATCTCGGGGCTGCCTGATGGCGACGGCTCCCGCACACGACTTGGAAAAGTGCAACGCGAGCGTCCCCGTCGCCGAGCTCGACCGCCTGGCCGGCGCAACCCCGCTTCTCGCTGTCGATGGTCTCCATGCCGGCTATGGGCGGATGCACGTCGT
>JAENXG010000399.1 GCA_016649675.1 Methyloceanibacter sp. | reverse complement strand
GCCTTGGTCTTCACCGCCGGCATCGGTGAAAATGCGAGCTTGGTTCGCGAAGCTGTCTGCCGCCAGTCGGCTTGGCTCGGTATCGAGCTCGACGTTGCGGCGAATGCACGCGGCGAGCCACGGATCAGTACGACCGCCAGTTCCGTCTCCATTTGGGTGATCCCAACCGATGAGGAGCGCATGATCGCCATCCACACTTTGGCGATCCTTAAAGAGCTACCTCAGAGTCTTTTATGAGGCTGAGCGGATGACGCATCGCGAAGCGGCAATCAACCCGAAATCGGAGCATTCGGTCCCATGGTTCTGGCCTTACGCGGCGGCAATCGAGCTTGGCGATGAAGGTCTCAGGCTTTTCAGCGGGACCAAGACGTGGACGGTGCAATTTTACACCAACGGGAAGGTGCGCTCCAAAAAGCTCGGCGAGTTCCCGCAGATGGGAGTTGCGGCGGCGCGGCAGGCTTGCCGAGATTTCGAGATGAACCCCGAAGGCTCGCTCGCCAGGGCTGAGATCGGCACCTTCGGCGAGATTGCCGAACAGTTCCTAGAGCGGCACGTGCGCAAGAACGGCCTGCGGTCGGCTTCCGAAATTGAGCGCCATATCGCCTATGTGCTCAAGCGATGGCGGGACAGGCCGTTCCTCGACATCAAGAGGCGCGATGTTGCTGACCTGCTCGACCGGCTCGAAGATGAGCGTGGGGCGGGTGTAGCCACGGCAGTGCTTAGAGAGCTTCCAGCAACTCGCTCTCGCCCTCAAACCCGGCGTAGGTGGTGGTCAGGCGGCAGCTGATCTTGCGTGTGGGCACAGGCACAAGTTCATCCCACAAGCGATGCGAGCGCTCTGAGGTGTAGCCCCATAGCTCATCAAAGCAGGAGATGACGGGGTTGCTACCGGCAGCGCCCGCGTAGTCAGAGGCGATGGCCTGGATGGTCGCGCCGGTCGCCGGGAAGGTGATCCTGTTGGCCGTCACTGAAGCCTCGACGGCGAGATGCGGCGAGGCTTCCACGATGCGGCGGGTCGCGGCGAACACGCGCCCTTGCGCCTGCTCCAAGTCGTTGGCGAGCGCATAGCCCTCGGCAAACGGCCCGCCGTGAACTAAGGTCGTGGTGAGCAAGTGCATCGCGGCGAAGGCCGTCTTGCCGGTCTTCTTGGGGCAGGCGAACATCTGCTCGGGGTAGATGAGGCGGCCCGCGTCATTTGTCTTGTAAGCGAGGGCGAAGAAGGCACGCTCGCAGGGCAGTAGCGTGAAGGGGCGGCCCGTCTCAGGGTCGCGCAGCACCTGCTCGATGAAGGCGGTGGGCTCGCGCTTCCAGCGGTCTATCGCGGATTGGTCGAGGGCTTCACCCACAGCACAGCCTCATCTCGCTCTCGATCACGCCGCGCACGAGGGTCGTGAGGCGGTTGACCTCGCCGCAATCGTCGCGGCAGGAGGCATCGCGCATCCGGCTCATGTGGATGTGGATGTTTGTCCGGGCGATTGGATGCAGCCCCTCGGATTGCTGGCTAACCTCGGCCTGCAACGTGTAAACGAACTCAAGCAGAGGGATGTCGTAGTCGCCGCTCATGCGTCCACCTCGAACTCGACATCTTCGGCCTCGCGGTCGCGCCTAATGCTCGCGCGCAGGATGGAGCCGAGTGTCGTGACGTCCTTCATCTTGCGCTTGAGGCCGATGGCGTCGAGCACACGGCGCAAGCTGTTGCTGATCTTGCAGTAAGTTGAAACGTCGATTGGCTCGCCGTTTACAGCCTTAGCGTCGAGGTTCTCCCTCAACACAATCAGACCTGCGGCGGAGCGGATGAGTTGAAGCTGCGCCTCAGAGATGGTGTCGGCGCCGCCTTGGTCTGCGGCGATCACGGCGATAAGCTCGCCGTAACGCCTCGCCACGGTTGTTCTGCCGTCGATACCCTCAAGCCATTTGCTTCCATTGGCTATCGAGGTTCTGAAGTAGTGCTGGGGCAGGCTTTAGCGACACGATGGAACGCCTCGCTCGCCTGCGCGCCGCCCAGCAACACCTAGACCGCCTCGCCGGTCTGTTCACGGAATGGTCGTCCGGAATCCTGGCCGACAGGTCTGCCGCCGTCGCCGCCGCTGAGCGCTCAGCGGAGCTTGCGGCAGCAGCAATGGCAGCCCGCGAAGGAGGCGGGCGAACCGAATTAGGACGTGGCAGGCGCGTCTTAAGCGGGACCCGCGCCGGTTTTTCGCCTCCTTTCCCCGGCGGACGTGCCTGAAGGAGGTGCCGCGCGTCTAACGGCGTGTCAGTCCGCGCAGCAACCTTGGGGCGGCGAAGCCAATGGCTAGCCGCCCTCCACACTCAAGTTTAGCGCGCCGCCGATCCACGGCGCGCTCCGCCCTCACCGTCTTTCCGGGCGAGGGGCGCGGCATGAACATGCTTCCGCGCACCTAGGAAACTGCGCGGCGGCTACGGGAGGAGCCGCCGCGTTTTAGCCGACCTACTTACAATCCTTCATGCCGGCCATGCCCGCCTGGGCCTCTTCCTTCG
>JAENXG010000007.1 GCA_016649675.1 Methyloceanibacter sp. | reverse complement strand
TGGGCCGCGAGATGGACCACGCGGGCAGGCTTCTCCTCGGCGAAGGTGGCCTCGACGATCGTCCGGTCGGCGAGATCGGCCTTGATGAAGCGGAAGCGCTCGTGCTCCTTGAGGCGGGCAAGGCGCGCCTCCTTCAGCGACACGTCGTAATAAGGATTGAGGTTGTCGAGCCCGATCACCTCGTGCCCGCGGTCGATAAGGCGGGCTGCGGTGTGATAGCCGATGAAGCCGGCAGCGCCGGTGACAAGGACTCGCATCGTGTCGCTTTCGTCGCCTCTTGGCTCAAGGCTTGGCCGGAAACAGCCGCGAAACAAGAGCCACCGAGACCTCTCCGTGTCAATTGCGAGCGGGATTGCGCGCGAGGGCCCGCCGTTCGCTTAGGTTGACGCCTCTATGGGCGGTCGCTATAGAGCACCCCAATCATTCTCTGACGTTTCTCGCGCTTTCTTCGCCCGCCTCAAGGCCGAAGGGCGCGTTCCAAGGATCAAACTATGGCCAACACGAAATCGGCAAAGAAAGCCGCTCGCCAGACCGTCCGCCGCACCGCGACCAACAAGGCGCGGCGCAGCCGCATGCGGGGTTCCGTGCGCAAGGTGGAAGAGGCGATCGCCGCCGGCGACAAAGCAGCCGCTCAGGTGGCGTTGAAAGAAGCCGAGCCCGTCATGGCCCGCACGGCGCAAAAAGGCATGCTCCATCGCAAGACCGCATCGCGCAAAGTGTCCCGCCTGGCCAAGCGCATCGGCGCCATGGAAAGCGCTTAAAACAAAAAATCCTCTGCTGTTGCCTTGTAGCAACAAAGGACGCGCGCCGGCCCGCGCTTCCGTACATGTCAATTCAACGAACATATCAACTGCTTGACCTCAGGCGGCACGCCGGGGGAGTGCCACGCGGCGTCCCGCCCTCCCTCCTGCAAAAAAAAATCGTGTAACAACTCGCGGGCGTCAAAGCCTTCCGCCGCGCCCCCGCCGAAGCCCGATTTCGAACGAATCAGTCTTGCAGGACAGAGGCTTGGGAACCGCAAGTGACTGCTCAGTTTACGGGGCATTCTGAGTAAATTTGCACAGGGCCCTCGCTTGATCAGCGCGGTTGCCATGTGTATAGTCCAATCATTCGAACGGGGCGTTCCCCTCCTACACAATTGAGTACCTTGGGCCCGGTTGTAGCCGGGAAAGGTTTTCTGTGTCTTCGATGTAAGGAGGGTGGATATCTTGTGGAACGTTAATGCGTAAGCTGTGGGTGGGCGTAGGCTTATTTGTCATATAGCCACCACCTATTGTGGTTAGCACAAAATTTGTTCTTTAGTCGTACTCTTGTCTTGAGGGGAGGAACGTTCCTTTGAGCGCACAGACCGGCGATAGAGCGGTCGATGATGTTGACGTGGAGGCGGCCTGGAAGGTCCTCCAGTCAAATCCTCGCTCGCAGCTCGTCGATGTGCGGACGCGCGCGGAATGGACCTATGTGGGCATTCCAGACCTCGGACCTGTCGGTAAGCGGACTGTCCTCGTCGAGTGGCAGACCTTCCCCGATCAGGCCGTGGATCAGCGCTTCGCCGAGCGTCTCGCCGGCGAGCTCAAGGCGCTTGGCGTCCAGTCGGACGACGACCTCTTCTTTATTTGTCGTTCGGGAAGCCGGAGCCTGGCTGCGGCCAAGGCGATGGCGGCGGCGGGATACCGCGCCTGTCACAACGTCGCTTGCGGTTTTGAAGGACCGCTCGACGACGAGAGACATCGCGGCTCCGTCGGAGGTTGGAAGGCGGCGAGCCTGCCCTGGCAACAAGGCTAGGGCATGAGGCAAGTCGTGGGGACGGTCATCACTGTCCGCGTCGACCTGTTGACTGCTCATGTATGAGGCGTGCGGTGCGTAACGGCGCGAATGATTTGAATGGGAAAGAGCAAGAACCGTGGCACAGCAACAGCAGTGCGCGCCAAGCGATGCTTGGGCGAGGGTCAAAAGCCGGCTACGCGCTGAGCTGGGAGAGGACGTTTTCGCCAGTTGGTTTAGAGGGGTGGAGGTCGAGCTCGTGGACGAGGAGGTCGTCCACCTCACGGTGGCGACACGCTTCCTCAGGAACTGGCTCCGCTCGCATTATTACGAGTTTGTGCTGAGGCTTTCGCGCGCCGAATGGCCGACGGTCGAGCGCCTCGAATTCAGGGTCAGGCAGCCGCATTTCGGCATTGAGACGCCTAAGGAACCGCTGCGCCAAAGGCGGGGTCTGGCCGTGGTCGAGGCCGCGCCCGAAGCGGTGCCGCTGCCTATGCCGCTCCGTACCGGCTATGGCGGCTTCGAGGGCTCGCCGCTCGATCCGCGGCTCAGCTTTGCGAGCTTCATGGTCGGCGCCTCCAACCGGCTCGCCCATGCCGCGGCACAAGAGGTGGCAGGGGCCTTCTCGACCCCGCAGCCCCTGTTCAATCCCTTGTTCATGCACGGCAATGTGGGCCTCGGTAAAACCCATCTGCTGCACGCCATCTCCTGGAACGTGAAGCAGCGCAAGCCCGAGGCGCAAGTCCTCTATCTTACTGCCGAGCGCTTCATGTCGGGCTTCGTGCAGGCCTTGCGCGCCCGCGACGCGCTGGCCTTCAAGGAGAAACTCCGCAAGATCGACATTCTCCTGATCGACGATATGGAGTTCCTGCAAGGCCCGACCATCCAGCAGGAGTTTTGTCACACGCTGAATTCGCTGATCGACGGCGGACGCCAGGTGGTGGTCGCTGCCGACCGGGCGCCGACCCAGCTCGACAAGCTCGACATGCGCATGCGCTCGCGGCTCGGCGGCGGCCTCGTCGCCGAGATCGGGGTCATGGACTACGAGCTTCGCCACAAGATCCTGCAGAAGCGGGCGCAAGAGGCGTGCTCCGATACCAAAGGGCTCGCCATCTCCGACACCGTTCTCGCCTTCCTCTCGGAACGCCTGACCGAGAGCGGGCGGGAGCTCGAAGGGGCCGTCCATCGCTTGCGCGCCAGCTACCAGCTCACCGACGAGCCGGTGACGCTGGAGACCGCGGAGCAGATCGTGCGCGACCTCATGCGCGGGGCGGAGCCGAGGCGCGTGCGCATCGACGACATCTTGCGCACGGTGTCAAAGCACTACGGCGTCAACCGCGGCGACCTGTTATCGGGACGGCGCAACCGCTCGATCGTGCGGCCGCGCCAGATCGGCATGTATCTCGCGAAGCTGCTCACCTCGCGCTCGCTGCCGGAGATCGGGCGGAGGTTCGGCAATCGCGATCACACGACCGTGCTGCATGCAATCCGCAAGATCGAGCAGCTCATGAGCGACGATAACCAGCTCCGCGAGGAGATCGAGCTTCTGAAGCGCTTGCTGCGCGACTAGAGGGAAGGGGCCGGGAGGGGGCTTGGTCCTAGGCCGAGGCGTCCCCCGCCCGCTCTTGCAAAATCCCCTCTATCGCGTCAAGTTCGAACCTCAAGTTCTTCGCGCCTCATCACGCCTTCGAAAGCCTCGGACTGGAGCCAAAAAGCGCTTCGGCCAGGGTCGAATGCAGCGGCGGGAAGGGCCAATTATCGGGGTACCTGTCAACATGCGGCTCACCATCGACAAACCAGGCCTTGCCAAGGCGCTCGCCCATGTGGCGAGCGTGGTCGAGCGGCGGAACACCATCCCTATCCTCTCCAATGTCCTCCTCACCGCCAGCAACAACGAACTGAAGCTCACCGCGACCGATCTCGACATAGAGCTGGTCGAGACCGTCCCCTGCCGGGCCAAAGGGGAGGGCGCTACCACCGTGCCTGCTCATATGTTCCACGACATCGTGCGCAAGCTGCCCGAGGGAAGCGATATCGAGCTTCTCCGTGACGGCGAGCAGGGACGACTCTCCATCACCAGCGGCCCTGCCCAGTTCTCGTTGCAGACGCTGCCGGCCGATGACTTCCCGGCTTTGAGCGTCGACGATCTCGGCCACAACTTCACCCTGTCGGCGGGCGACCTGAAGCGGCTGATCGAGAAGACGCGCTTCGCCATCTCCACCGAGGAGACCCGCTATTATCTGAACGGCATCTATCTCCACGCCACCGATAGTGGCGGCAAAGCGATGCTGCGCGCGGTGGCCACCGACGGGCATCGCCTGGCGCAAGTTGAACTACCGCTGCCTGCGGGTGCCAAGGGGATGCCGGGCGTGATCGTGCCGCGCAAGACCGTGCTCGAGCTTGCCAAGCTGGTCGAGGACGCGGACGGCGAGGTCCGGCTCGAGCTGTCGCCGTCGAAGATCCGCGTGTCGACGTCCCGCGTCGTGCTCACCTCGAAGCTGATCGACGGCACCTTCCCCGATTATGAGCGCGTCATCCCGCAAGGGAACGACAAGCGCATGGAGGTGGACAACACCGCCTTCGCCCAAGCCGTCGACCGCGTCTCGACGCTGTCGAGCGACAAGGGCCGCGCCGTGAAGCTCACCATCAATGACGGCAAGCTTGTGCTTTCCGTCAACAATCCCGACAGCGGCAGCGCCACCGAGGAATTGTCCGTCGAGTATGGCTTCGATCCGCTCGAGATCGGCTTCAATGCCCGCTACCTGCTCGATATATCGGGGCAGCTCGAAAGCGGCACGGCCGAGTTTCAGCTCGCCGATGCAGGCTCGCCCACCATGGTACGCGACGGCAAGGACGCCTCCGCCCTCTACGTTCTCATGCCGATGCGGGTATGAGGGCGCATCGCAGCGAGCAGGATCGACAGGCGGCAATGGCGGAGACGGCGGCGGGGCCGGCCCGTCAGCTTCTTTTCGTCCGCGAGCTGAAGCTCACCGATTTCCGCAACTACGCCAGAGCGCAGCTTGCCCTCGATGCGCGCCCCGTGGTGCTGGTCGGCGACAATGGCTCGGGCAAGACCAACCTGCTTGAGGCGGTCTCTCTGCTCGGGCCCGGTCACGGCTTACGCGGCCGGCCCTATGAGGAGCTTTGCCGGCACGACGGCGCCGGAGGCTTTGCCGTCGCAGCAAAGGTCGTCTCCCGCCAGGACGAGGTGGACATCGGCACCGGATTGGCCGCGGGCACGCGGGATGAGGGCGCCGGCCGAACCGTGCGCATCGCCGGCAAGGAGCAGAGCGCAGGAGCGCTTGCCGATCTCGTCAAGCTCGTCTGGCTGATCCCCGCCATGGACGGCCTCTTCACCGGCCCGGCTTCCGAGCGCCGGCGCTTCCTCGACCGGCTCGTTCTCGCCGTCGACCCCAAGATGCGCTCGCCGCTTGGCCGCTATGACCGGGCGATGCGCCAGCGCAATCGCCTGTTCCAGATGCGCGAAGACAGCCGCGCTCTGTTCGAAGGGCTCGAGGAGCAGATGGCGGAAGCGGGCGTGGCGATTGCCGCCGCGCGCCTCGAGGCCGCCGCGCGGCTCGCCAGCCTGATCGACCGGACACGCGCTGCGCGGGGGGACGGCACCCCCTTCCCCTGGGCCTCGCTTGCGCTTGAGGGCACCCTCGAAGGGGCGCTTGCGGAGAAACCCGCAACCGAGGTCGAGGACGAGTTTCGCCTGATACTTGAGCAAGGCCGCGAGCGCGACCGTGCGGCAGCCAGAGCCCTTGAAGGACCGCATCTGAGCGACCTAATTGTATTGCACGGCCCCAAAGACGCGCCCGCGCAACTCTGCTCTTCGGGCGAGCAGAAGGCGCTTCTGATCGGGCTCATTCTCGCCAAGGCCGAGCTGATCAAGGAGATCGAAGGCCCCTCCCCCCTGGTCCTTCTGGACGAGGTGGCGGCGCATCTCGACCAGGCCCGCCGGGAGGCGCTTTTTGGCGAAATTCTGCGCCTCGGCGCCCAGGCCTGGATGACCGGAACCGACCGGGACCTATTTGCCCCGATCGCACAAGACGCCCAAATCCTGACGGTGAATCGGGGTATGATTGGGGCCTGATTCACTCGAGGCGGCCAAGGCCGCCAAAAAGACCAACAACCTTCCTCAGGGAACCATGACACCAGCTTCCAAACGCAAAGTTGCCGCCGATTCCGATTACGGCGCCGAATCCATCAAGGTGCTGAAGGGCCTCGACGCCGTGCGCAAGCGGCCGGGCATGTATATCGGTGACACCGATGACGGCTCGGGTCTCCACCACATGGTCTACGAGGTGGTGGACAACGCCATCGACGAGGCGCTCGCCGGCTACGCCGACGAAATCGTGGTCGTTCTCAACGCCGAAGGCTCGGTCACGGTCGAAGACAACGGCCGCGGCATTCCGACCGAGATCCACAAGGGCGAAGGCGTCTCGGCGGCCGAAGTGATCATGACGCAGCTCCACGCCGGCGGGAAATTCGACCAGGACTCATACAAGGTGTCGGGCGGGCTGCACGGCGTCGGCGTCTCGGTGGTGAACGCGCTGTCGAGCCGGCTCGATCTCACCATCTGGCGCGACGGCAAGGAGCACTTCGTGCGCTTTGCCGACGGCGTGCCCGAGGCGCCGCTCAAGGCCGTCGCGGACTCAGCCGGCAAGACCGGCACGCGCATCACCTTCGTGCCGAGCACCAAGACCTTCACCATGATCGAGTTCGACTATGCGACGCTCGAGCATCGCCTGCGTGAGCTCGCCTTTCTGAACTCGGGCGTGCGCATCGTGCTGTCGGATCACCGCGGCGTCGAGCCCAAGGACGAGGAGATGCGCTATGAGGGCGGCTTGCGCGCCTTCGTCCGCTACCTCGACCGCACCAAGCACGCGCTGATCCAAGAGCCGATCGTGGTGGAGAAGACCCAGGACCGCATCACCATCGAGGCCGCCTTGTGGTGGAACGACAGCTACCACGAGAACGTGCTGTGCTTCACCAACAACATCCCTCAGCGCGACGGCGGCACACATCTGGCCGGCTTCCGCGCGGCGCTCACGCGCACCGTCAACACTTATGCCGCGGAGTCGGGCATCGCCAAGAAGGAAAAGGTGGCGCTCACCGGCGACGACGCCCGCGAGGGCTTGTCCTGCGTGCTCTCGATCAAGGTGCCTGACCCCAAATTCTCGAGCCAGACCAAGGACAAGCTCGTCTCCTCCGAGGTGCGCCCGGTGGTCGAGAGCGTCATGGCCGAGGCCCTGTCGCAATGGTTCGAGGAGAATCCCGGCGAGGCGCGCAACATCGTGCAGAAGATCGTCGAGGCCGCCGCCGCGCGCGAGGCGGCGCGGAAGGCGCGCGATCTCACCCGCCGCAAGGGGGCGCTCGACATGGCCTCGCTCCCCGGCAAGCTCGCCGATTGCCAGGAGCGCGATCCCGCCAAGTCCGAGATCTTCCTGGTCGAGGGCGATTCGGCCGGCGGCAGCGCCAAGCAGGCGCGCGACCGCGCCTTCCAGGCCGTGCTCCCGCTGCGCGGCAAGATCCTCAACGTCGAGCGGGCGCGCTTCGACAAGATGCTGGGAAGCCAGGAGATCGGCACGCTGATCACCGCACTCGGCACCGGCATCGGCCGCGACGATTTCGACCTCGCCAAGCTCCGCTACCACAAGGTCATCATCATGACCGACGCCGATGTCGACGGCGCCCATATCCGCACGCTGCTCCTCACCTTCTTCTACCGGCAGATGCCGAAGCTCGTGGAGGCGGGGCATTTGTTCATTGCGCAGCCGCCCCTCTACAAGGTGAAGCGCGGCCAGTCGGAGCGCTACCTCAAGGATGAGAGGGCGCTCGAGGACTATCTCATCGGCGAAGGCCTCGAAGATGCGCTTCTCGTCACCGGCGACAGCGCGAACCGCACCGGCGCGGACTTGCGCGACATCGTCGAGACCGCGCGCAAGATCGGCTCGATCCTCAAAGGCCTGCATAGCCGCTATTCGCGCTTCGTCGTCGAGCAGGCGGCCATTGCCGGCGTGCTGACCCCCAAGGTGCTGAAAGACCCCAAGCAGGCGCAAGCGGCAGCCGCCTATATCGCCAAGCGCCTCGATGCGCTGTCGGAGGAGACCGAGCGGGGCTGGCACGGCGAGGCGCTCCCCGAAGGCGGCTTGCGCTTCTGGCGCGAGGTCAGAGGCGTCATGGAGTCTCATCTGATCGACGGGCCGTTCATAGGCTCAGCCGACGCGCTCAAGCTCGACCATCATGCCCCGCATCTGCAGGAGGTCTACGCCAAGCCGGCCTCGCTCAAGCGCAAGGACATCAGTCTCGCCGTGCACGGCCCGAGCGAGCTCCTGGACGCGGTGATGACGGCCGGCCGCAAGGGGCTGACGCTGCAGCGCTACAAGGGCCTCGGCGAGATGAACCCAGGCCAGCTATGGGACACGACGCTCGACCTCGACACCCGCACCATCCTCCAGGTCAAGATCAAGGAAGGCGAGGACGCCGACGACATCTTCTCGCGCCTCATGGGCGACGTGGTGGAGCCGCGGCGCGAGTTCATCCAGGCCAACGCGCTCTATGTGGCCAATCTTGATGTGTAGGCTGGCGGCGCGGCTAGTGCCTCAATCCTTTAACACTGTGTCAATCCGGAACGCCTAGGCTTTCCGCTCTGAGGTTCGCAGGCGCTCTTCGGTACTCGCGAAGCTCGCCTTCGCTTGTCTGGAAGGGTGCGGAAGATCATGCAGTGCGCGCGGCGGAGCGTGAGGCCGGCGGCAAAGGGGCATAACCGAACCGAGCCCCCCTTCGGCATAAGGCGAGGCGTCCCCAAGCGGCCGCGCGTGTCACGCAGCAAACGCAAGCCGTCCAGACTAAGACGGGCGCTGGCCCGCCACCCTCTTCTTTACCGCGCCGCGCGCCTTTCGCTGCTCAGCCTCATCTGGGGCACTATCGTGCTCGGGCTGGCCGTGGTCTATTTCATCGCCCGGGTGCCGGACCCCATCATCGCCGCGCTCGACGACCGTCCGCCCAACGTCACCATTCTCTCCGCCGACGGCACCGTACTCGCCGAGCGGGGCTTGCGCCGCGGCCATGTGCGCCTCGACGCGCTGCCGCCTTATCTCGCGCAAGCCGTGATCGCGACGGAAGACCGCCGCTTCTATCACCATTTCGGCATCGATCCGCTCGGCCTCATCCGCGCCACCTTCCGCAACGCTAGCGCCGGCACCGTGGTCCAAGGCGGCTCCACCATCACCCAGCAGCTCGCCAAGAACCTGTTCTTGAGCCCGCAGCGCACGATGACGCGGAAGCTCGAAGAGGTGATCTATGCGATTTGGCTCGAGCAGCGCTTCTCCAAGGACGAGATCCTCGAGCTCTATATCAATCGCGTCTATTTCGGCGGCGGCACCTACGGGGTCGAGGCCGCCTCGCGCCACTATTTCGGCAAGTCGGCGCGCTTCGTCACGCTCTCGCAAGCCGCGCTCCTGGCAGGCCTGCTCAAGGCGCCCTCGCGCTACGCCCCCACAAGGAGCGTGAAGCTTGCCACCGTCCGCGTCGACGAGGTGCTGGAGAATATGGTCGAGGCGGGGTTCCTCTCGCCCGAGCAAGCGCGTGACGCAAGCCAGCAGCCGCTCAAGCTGTCCGCCAAGGGCGACGATACCGGCTACCCCTACGCCGTCGATTGGGTGGCAGAGCTCCTCCCGGAATTCGTCGGCGAGAGCGACGGCGACCTGATCGTCGACACCACCATCGACGCCGGCCTCCAGCGGGTCTCCCAACAGGCGCTCCGCCACATGCTCGACGAGGAAGGGCCCGATCTTGCCGCCAGCGAAGGCTCCGTGGTGGTGCTCGATCCCATGGGCGGCGTCAAGGCGCTGGTCGGCGGCCGCTCCTATAGCGCGAGCCCGTTCGACCGCGCCATCAAGTCGCTCAGGCAGCCGGGCTCGGCCTTTAAGCCCTTCGTCTATCTCGCCGCGCTCGAGAGCGGCTATACGCCCGACTCCATGGCCTATGACGGGCCGACCACGGTCGCCGGGTGGTCGCCCAAGAACTACACCGGCATCTATCAGGGCGAGGTGTCTTTGCGGGATAGCCTCGCCCAGTCGATCAACACGGTCGCCGTGCGGCTCGCGGCAGAGGTGGGGCCGTGGAAGGTGGTGCGGACGGCGCGCCGTCTCGGCATCCATTCCAGGCTGCACGACCAACCCTCGATCGCGCTCGGCACCGCCGAGGTCACGCTGATGGAGCTCACTGGCGCCTATACGCCCTTCGCCAATGGCGGCCAGGGCGTCCTCCCCCACATCATCACGCGCGTGCGCAACGGCGACGGCAAGGTGCTGTACGAGCGCGAGCGCTCGACCAGCGGCCAGGTCGTGGCGCTGCCTTATGTCGGCGCCATGAACGACATGCTGAACGCGACGATCGTCCGCGGCACGGGTAAGCAGGCGGCCCTTGCCGATCATATCGCCGCGGGCAAGACCGGCACGACCCAGAGCTACCGCGACGCCTGGTTCGTCGGCTACACCGCGCAATACGTGGCGGGCGTGTGGATCGGCAACGACGACGGCTCGCGCATGAAGAAGGTCACCGGCGGCATGCTTCCGGCGAGGCTGTGGCACGAGATCATGGTCTACGCCCACCAGGACAAGACGCCGCTGCCGCTTCCTGGAACGAGCGCCCCGCGCCTGCAGGACACCGTGGCCTCGCTGCCGTGGCATGCACCGGCAAAGAGCGACGACGCGCCGCTCTTCCAGCGCGTGCTCGGTGTCCTCTCCGGCCAGTAGGCTACTCGATGCTGCGCTTCGGCGATTGGCCGCGCGAGGCGGGCTGCATCCCCTCGGCACCATAGCGGTGCAGGCTTGCGCCATGCTTGCGCAGCCAGGTCCTCGCCTCGTCGTAGCGCGGCATGGTGCGCTCGACGAGGCCCCAGAAACGCGGACCGTGATTCATGTGGCCGAGATGGGCCACCTCGTGCGCGGCGAGGTAATCGAGCACGAAAGGCGGCGCCAGCACGAGGCGCCAGGAGAACGACAGCGCTCCGCTCGTCGAGCACGATCCCCAGCGCGTGGTCTGGTCGCGCACGAAGAGGCGCTTAGGGGTCAGATCGAGGCGCTTGGCATGGAGCGCCACGCGGGCATTCAGATCAAGATGGGCCTGGCGCTTCAGCCAGTCGAGCAGGCGCCGCGGCGCGTGCTCGTCCTCGCCCGCCACATAGAGGCGCGGCAGCCTCTTGATCGCCACGCGCGCGCCTTCGGGCCAAGCGGGTGCCGCCTTGGCGTCCTCCGCCGCTTCGATCCACACCACGCCGCGCCGGTGCACCAACCCGGCAAAACGAAGCACATGGGCGAAGCCGCGCAAGGGAATGATGGCGCCATGGGTGAAGGGCACAGGCTCCGACAGACCGGCGACGCGCTCCTTCAGCCAATCGAGATGGCGCGACAGGAATTCGTCGGCGTCGGCGAAGCTCGAATAGACCGGCATGGTGAGCACGGCGCCACGGCGCGCTTCGCTCACCTGCAGACTGAAGCGGCGCGCGCGCGCGCTACGCTTCAGCACCATGGGAATGCCGAGACCGCGGATCTTGACCTCGATGGTCTCGCCGCGACCGAGATTGAGCCGCTTAAGCATGTGACGCTCCCTACTGTCGCCGTCCGGCCTCCCGAATCGGCGGCCAACAGATTAGCAGGGCTTTTTGGGGAGCGCTCGCCCCTGCTTTAGGCAGATCGGCCGAAGGCCCGCGCCAACACCCCCCTCCGTCGCTGGTGGGACCCTATGAAATCGCGTATTTTCGGTACTATTTCGTTGCGGAAGCGCGATCCGTTGAAAACCCCGTAATGGCCGACGCCGGGCTGCAAATGGTGCGCGCGCATGGTGTCGGGGAGCTTCTTGCACAAAACTTGTGCAGCGTAGGTCTGACCGATCCCAGAAATATCGTCTTTCTCGCCTTCCACGGTCATCAGCGCCACTCTGTGGATCTTGCCGGGATCGACGAGGCTGTTGCGGTGGACCATCAACCCCTTGGGAAGCTTATGCTCGAGGAAGACAGTCTCGATGGTCTGCAGGTAATAGTCAGCTGACAGGTCCATCACCGCGAGAAATTCGTCGTAGAACTCACGGTGCTTGTCGGCGGAATCGCCGTCTCCACGAATCAGATTGTGGAAGAGATCGCGATGCGCCGTGACATGGCGGTCGAAATTCATGCCCATGAAGCCGCTAAGCTGCAGAAATCCTGGATAGACATCCCGCATCACGCCCGGATAGGGCCACGGAACCTGGGTGATGACGTTGCGGCGGAACCAAGCGAGCGTGCGCGCCTCGGCGAAGCGGTTGACCTCCGTCGGGCTCTGGCGCGAATCGATGGGGCCGGCCATGAGGATCATCGAGCGCGGCACGGCGGGATCGCCCATGGCTTCCATCAGAGCCACAGCGGCGAACACCGGGACGGTCGGCTGGCAGACCCCCATCACATGCACGTCGCCGCCGAAAACCCGTATAAATTCAATGATGTAGTCGATATAGTCGTCGAGGTCGAAAGACCCGTCGGCGCGGGGGACGAAGCGGGCGTCCTGCCATTCGGTGACATAGACCTCGTGGTGCGGGAGGAGATCGCGCACGGTGCCGCGGAGAAGTGTTGAATGATGCCCGGCCATGGGCGCCACGACCAGGAGCTTGGGGTCGTTACGGCGGCGGCGCGCCGACACGTCCCGTTCGAAATAAACGAGATTGCAGAATGGCTTGGTGAGGAGGGTACGCTCGCGGACGGCGACCTTGCGGCCGCTCACCTCAGTCTCATCGATCCCCCAGGCGGGCTTGCCGTAGCGGCGCGTGGTGCGCTCGAACAGCTCGAGCGCCGCCGCGGCACCGCGGCCGAGCGGCGTATAGGAGGCCGGGTTCAACGGATTGCGGAACAGCAGCCTATAGGCGTCCGCCGCGGCCCTGGCTGGACTCAAGGCGGCCTGGTTCAACTCATAGAGATGGTAGAGCACGGATCGACCTCCTGCTTGCGATGCATCTTAAATGCTGCATCGCGGAATCAAATGGTGATTCTATGTTGCGGCGCAATGACAACTTGCCGCGGGGGCGCATCCGTCGCGCGGCTATAAGTAGCGGCGGAGGGTCGCGGTCATTTTTGCGGCAGGGGTCCCGTAAGCGAAATGAGTGATGTAATTGCCATCTGGTCCCATGAGATAGACCAGCGCAGAATGATCGATACTATAATCGCTTGTCGTTTTATCTTCTTGAAACTTTGAGTAGGTGACCCGGTACGCCTTGGCGGCTTCCGCGATTGCTTCCAGCGACCCCGTAAGGCCGACAAAGCTTGGGCCGAAATTCTTGACATAATCGCCCATGATCGCCTGCGTATCACGCTCGGGGTCGAGCGTGATGAAGATGGGCACGACTTCGGCCGCTTTGGGGCCGAGTCCATCGAGCGTCGCGGACATCACTTGGAGCTCGGCGGGGCAGATATCGGGGCAATGGGTGAAACCAAAGAAGATGAGCATGTAGCGGCCGCGGAAATCCTGGTCGGTGACCATCTTTCCGGTCTGATCGGTGAGGGCGAAAGGGCCGCCGATGAGCGCCTTGCCGCTGGTCTCCACTTGCGGAGCCTCCGCGCGCTTGGTGAGGAAAAGTGCGGAAGCGCCTCCGAGCGCCCCGATGAGGAAGCCGGCAAGGATGACGGTGAGGAAGCGACCTCGCATCTATTCGCCCAGCTGCAGAAGCGTCCCGTTGACCCGCGCGCTCTCAAGGAACCGGCTGAACGTCACATAGCCCACCGCCAGGTAGACCGCATTCAGCGAGACCGCCCACCACAGCTCGGTCGGGTCGAACGTGCCATGGAGGAGGATCGAGCGCATGCCCTCGAACACATGGGTGGGAGGGAGCGCCAGCGCCACCGGCTTCAGCCAATCGGGCAAGACCGACACCGGATAGTAGACGCAGCAGAGCGGCAGGAGCAGGAAGGCGAGCGACCAGGCGAGCTCTTCCGCGCCCAAGCCATAGCGCAGGATGACGCCGGCGGAGATCAAGCCCAGCGACCAGCTGGTCAGCACGAGCACGGCGAAGAAGGCCACGAGCGGCAGCCCGAGATCGAGCAGGTTGAAGCCGAAGATGAAATAGGCGGCGACGGCGACCGGGACCATGCTCACGCCGAGCCGCATCACGCTCCATAGGCTCAACGCGGCGACAAGCTCATACGGACGAAGCGGGCTCGTCAGGAGATTGCCGAGATTGCGCGACCACATCTCCTCGATGAAGGTGGTGGAGAAGCCGATATTGGAGCGGAACAGAATATCCCAGAGCAGCACCGCGCCGATCAAGACGCCGGCGGCTTGCGCCAGAGGGCTCGTGGTCCCGGCCAGATATTTCTGCAGGTAGCCCCAGGTGAGCATCTGCAGGAACGGCCAATAGATGAGCTCGACCAGCCTCACGCCCGAGCTCCGCAACAGATACGTGTAGCGCTTCACCAGCGCTCCGATGCGGCGAAGCGAGGCGGCAGGACCGGTGGGCGGCAAGAGGATGGGCTCGGCGCCGCTCTCAGTTGCGCGGGTCGTGCTCATGAGGCTCTCCGGGCCGGGGCCGCGTCTTCTTCCGCCCTCTCGGAGGCGCGCGAGCGGCCGCGCACCACATCGAGAAACACCTCTTCAAGCGTCTCTCGGCCATAGGTCTTGATCAGCGCAGCGGGCGTCCCGTCCTCGATGATGCGGCCGGCGTCGAGCAGGATGATGCGATCGGCCAGCCGCTCGACCTCTGCCATGTTGTGCGAGGCGAGGAGAAGCGTGGCGCCGCGGCTTTTCGCGTATTGCCTGAGCTTGTGCCTGATCCAGTCGGCGGTGTCGGGATCGAGCGAGGCCGTGGGCTCGTCGAGCAGCAACAGCTCAGGCGCATTGAGCAGCGCCTTGGCGAGACCCACGCGCGTCTTCTGGCCGGCCGACAACTTGCCGGTTGGGCGATCGAGCAAGGGCGTGATCTGCAAGTCCTCGGCGACATAGGCGATGCGCTCAACCACATTGGCGACGCCGTAAAGGCCGGCATAGACGGTGAGGTTCTGCCTGACCGTCAGCCGGGCCGGCAGGTCGACGTAAGGGCTTTGGAAATTCAGCCGCTGCGCCACCGCGCCACGGTTCCGGCTGATATCGGCGCCGAACACCTTGACCTCGCCCGAGGTCGGCATCACCAGGCCGAGCAGCATGGCGATGGTCGTGGTCTTGCCGGCACCGTTGCCGCCGAGCAGAGCGACCGTCGTGCCAGGCTCGAGCTCGAAGCTGATATGGTCGACCGCGGTGATGGCGCCGTAGGTCTTGGTGAGGTCGCGCACCGCCACGGGGGCGCTCGCGCCTACGACGCTTGCATCCTCATCGCCCGTGCCGGGCTCGCCACCCAAACTGGTAACTCTCTCGTCCATGACCTTGCGCTGCGTGTCCGCTTTGTCGGAATTATGGCCCAATACCCCGTGCTAGACTTCACCTATGGCTGCCCTGGACAATAGTCAAACCTTCCGCCGCGCGACGGTGCCGGAATGGTTCCGGCAAGGCGAGAGCCGATTGCGGCTGCAGACCATCGTCCGCTTGCGCTGGCTCGCGGTGATGGGCCAGACCCTGACCGTGACCGGCGCCTATTGGGTGCTCGGCATCGATCTGCCGATCGGCGGCTGCCTCGGGGTGATCGCGCTCTCGGCCTGGATCAATGTCGCGCTGCGCATCCGCTATCCGGCGAGCCAGCGGCTCAAGAGCACCTATGCCTTCGGCATGCTCGGCTACGACATATTGCAGCTTGGGGCCCTTCTCTATCTGACCGGCGGGCTGGAAAACCCGTTCGCCTTCCTGCTCATCGCGCCGGTCACGGTGTCGGCCTCCACCTTGCCGATCAGCATCACGGCGGCGCTCGGCGCGCTTGCCATTGCCTCGGCGACCATCCTCACGAGCTTTCATCACCCCCTCCCCTGGTTTCATCATGCGAACCTGCTCTTACCCTTCCCCTATGTGATGGGGGTCTGGGCGGCGCTCGTGTCGGGCATCCTCTTCATCGGCTTCTACTCCTGGCGCACGGCAGAGGAAGCGCGGCGCATGGCGGAGGCGTTGGCGGCGGCCGAGATGGTGCTTGCCCGCGAGCAAAAGCTTTCGGCGCTCGATGGCCTGGCGGCGGCGGCGGCGCATGGGCTCGGCACGCCGCTGGCGACCATCGCGGTCGTCAGCAAGGAGCTGATGCGCGACGCCAAGCCGACCGATCCTCATTTCGATGACGTGGTCCTGTTGCGGGCACAGGCCGAGCGCTGCCGCGAGATACTGGCCGAGCTTGCCGGGCGGGGCGAGCAGCTCGACATCATCGTGTCACGCCTCCCGGTGAGCCACCTGATCGAGGAGGTGGTTTCCCCGCACCGCCTCGTCGCGGGGCCGATCGAGGTCACGACCGGTCCGGCGCAAGGCGTGACGCCCGGCAGCGCGGCAGCGCAGGAGCCCGTGGCCCAACGCAATCCGGGCGTCCTCTACGGGCTCGGCAATCTCGTCGAGAACGCCGTCGATTTTGCCGCGAACAAGGTCGAGGTCGAGGCGCGCTGGTCGGGAGACGAAGTCAAGATCGTCATTGCCGATGACGGCGCGGGCTTTCCGCCCCATGTGCTGGAGCAGCTCGGCGAGCCCTTCGTCACCACGCGGCCAGGCCAAAACTGGCGGCAGGAGGAACGTGACGAGCATATCGGCATGGGCCTCGGCTTCTTCATCGCCAAGACGCTGCTCGAGCGCTCGGGCGCGAGGCTCGAGCTTGCCAACAAGGCGCAACCCCTGGACGGCGCCGTGGTCACGGTGATTTGGCCAAGGGCGAAGTTCGAGCAGGTTGCGGAGAAGCCTGAGTTCAGGTCAGAATCCGCTTTCTGACAGTGCGCTTACATTAAATTTGGGTAATCATGTCGGCCTGGAAGCGGCACGCTTCGGTCCTTCCCCGAGATCGCAACTGACGCCGAGAAGCCGCCCGCAGCAAGGACTTCAAGCTGCAGCCATAAAGCGGCAACGCCGCACGTGACGGCCGCTTCCCCTCACGGACCCCCTACCTTGGTATCCTTGCTGGACGGCGCAAAAGCGCATAGCTCTACGGCATCGCGTCGCAGACCTATTGAAGAGAATCCCTCTATCGTGCGGGAGCTTAGCCTAGAGGGGGTTGGGCTGTAGAGGCGCCATTAGGAGAGCTCGAATATGGAAGCTCGACAGATCTCGTCCCCGCCGCTCGGCGGCTTTGGTGTTCCGGACGACAACACGCTTCTAATCGTCGACGACGATCGCGCCTTCCTCGCGCGGCTTGCCCGCGCCATGGAGACGCGCGGCTTTGAGGTCGAGGCAGCAGCCTCGGTCGAGGATGGGCTGTCGTCGCTTCGACGCCGGCCGCCGGCCTTCGCCGTGGTCGACATGCGTCTCGAGGACGGCAACGGCATCGACGTGATCGCCGCGCTGAAAGATGTGCGCCCCGATTCGCGCGCCGTGGTGCTCACGGGCTACGGCAATATCGCCACTGCCGTCACCGCGGTGAAGCTCGGCGCCGTCGATTATCTTGCCAAGCCCGCCGACGCCGACGACGTTTATAACGCGCTCGTCGCGTCCACCACCGCCAAGGCGCCGCCGCCGGAAAACCCGATGTCGGCCGACAGGGTGCGGTGGGAGCACATCCAGCGGGTCTACGAGCTGTGTGGCCGTAACGTCTCGGAGACGGCGCGTCGCCTCAACATGCACCGTCGCACGCTGCAGCGCATTCTCGCCAAGCGCGCCCCGAAGTAGCTCTTCGTCTTTCCCAATTTTTCGCCATGCCCGGCCTCGTGCCGGGCATTTGCGTGGATGGCCGGGACAAGCCCGGCCATGACGGGAGAGAGGCTTCAGCCTAAATCTCAAATCCGCAGGCGGAATCGAGGTGACGCTGAAGCCTCAGCGCCGCGGCGCGGGCAAAGCAGAGCGTCATGGCCTTGCGACGCGCTGCCGGGAGCCGCTCCTCGGCGGGCTCGCGCATCAACTCGGCGCCATAGCGGTCGGCGAGGATGAGCCCTGCCGCATCCGGTATGACCTCGCGGGGGAAATCCGCCGTCACGGCAAAATACAAGCGGTCGCAATAGGAGAGGTAGTCCTGCCACTTCCCGTCGCTGCGGTAATCGAGAAGGCAGGACTTGATCTCGATGATCACCACGTCGCCCCCCGGCGACAGCGCCACCACGTCGGCGCGCCGGCCACTGGCAAGGGAAAGCTCGGTGACCACCGAATGGCCGCGCGAGCGGAAGGCCCGGCAGACGCCACGCTGCAGCTCGGCGGCGACCTCCGACTGCCTTCCGTCGAAGGGCAAGAGCGGGTCGCTCTGATCGGTATCAGTTTCCAGCACTGAAGACTCCAGCGAAATCAAATCCCCCTCACAGAGTTGTGCATGGTTAAGCATTTCGCGCGGCGGAACAAGGTGCTAAATCTCGCGTTCTAGTGCTCGGCGTGAGGTCGGCTCGGCGGATCCGGGCTTTTTCGAGCAACCGAGGGAGCGATGATGAGCCTCAGGAATGCCGCCCTCGCCAAGCCTCAGCCCAAGACCGAATCAAAATCCGCATCGCTACGCGATCGCCTGATCGAGACGAGGGCGCTTTCCACCGAGCTGGCAAGCCCCTTGAGCGACGAGGACCAGGTCGTCCAGGCGATGGACGATGCGAGCCCGACCAAGTGGCATCTCGCCCACACCACGTGGTTCTTCGAGGCCTTCGTACTGAAGCGCTTCCTGCCGGGCTTCCGCGTGTTCGACGAGCGCTATGAGTACTGCTTCAATTCCTATTACGAGAGCGTCGGCCCGCGCCACCCGCGGCCGAAGCGCGGACTGCTCACGCGGCCTTCGGGCGAAGAGGTGCGCACCTATCGCGCTTCAGTCGATGAGGCGCTCGACCGTCTGTTGGACCAGGCGCTGGCGCCAGAGGCGGCGGAGCTGGTCGAGCTCGGCATCAATCACGAGCAGCAGCATCAGGAGCTTCTGCTCACCGACATTCTGAGCCTGTTCGCTTCCGGGCCGCTCAAGCCCGCCTACCGGCAGGCGGGCCCTGGCGTCGGCGGGAGCGAGGCAGCGCCACTCTCTTTCGTCTCCTTCGACGGCGGCATTTTCGATGTGGGCCATGAGGGGGCGGCCTTCGCTTACGACAACGAGGGACCGCGCCACGAGGTGCTGCTCCGTCCCTTCAAGCTGGCCACCCGCTGCGTGACCAATGAAGAATGGATCGAGTTCATCGAGGACGGCGGCTACCGCACGCCCACGCTCTGGCTCGCCGACGGCTGGAACATGGTGCAGAGCCAGGACTGGCAGGGGCCGCTCTATTTCGAGGCGGCCGAAGGCGGCTACCTGCAGATGAGCCTCAACGGCTTCCGCCCCGTCGACCCCGCCGCTCCCGTCACCCATGTCAGTTATTGCGAGGCCGACGCCTTCGCCCGCTGGGCCGGATACCGCCTGCCCACGGAGTTCGAATGGGAGGTGGCGGCGGCGAGCGTTCCGCTCCAGGGCCGCACGCTCGGCGAGGGGCATTTGCGACCGATGCCGGCTAGCCCTAGCGTCGGGCTGCAGCAGATGTTCGGCGATGTCTGGGAATGGACGGGAAGTGCCTATCTCCCTTATCCCGGCTTCAAGGCCGCGCCCGGCGCGGTGGGCGAGTACAACGGCAAGTTCATGTGCAATCAGTTCGTGCTCAGGGGCGGCTCCTGCGCCACGCCTGACGGCCATGTGCGGCGGACCTACCGCAACTTCTTCTACCCCCATCAGCGCTGGCAGTTCATGGGCCTGCGCCTCGCCTGTGAGGCGTAATGGAGGGCGATGTCTCGCTTCAGCTGCCTGCGGGCCAGCCTGCTCCTGCGGAGGCCGCGCGCGCCAAGCACGATGCCGTCCGCGACGATTTCGCCGAGGCCGTGCTGTCCGGCCTCGCGCGCAAAGAGCGCAGCATCCCCTGCCGGTTCTTCTATGACGCGGTGGGCTCGGAGCTGTTCGAGGAGATCACCAAGCTCGACGAGTACTACCCGACCCGCGCCGAGACGCAGTTGCTCGAGACCCATCGTGGCGAGATCGCGGGGCTGGTGGGCGCGGGCCGCGTCCTCATCGAGTTCGGATCGGGATCGAGCCGCAAGACGAGCCTCCTGGTCGGCGCGCTCGGCGAGGTCCCCGTTTACATCCCCATCGACATTGCCGCCGAGAGCCTGAAAGAGGCCGCCACATGGCTCTCCGAGCAGCATGAGGGGCTCACCATCCTGCCGCTGATCGCCGACTTCACCAAGACGCGCTCGCTGCCCAGAGCTGCACAGAGGCGCCGCAAGCTCGGCTTCTTCTCAGGCTCGACCATCGGCAATCTCGGTCACGCCGAGGCGGAAGCCTTTCTTGCCAATGCCGCGCGGCTGCTCGGTAAAGGCAGCGCCTTTCTCATCGGCGTCGATCTCAAAAAGCCCGTCTCGATTCTCATCCCCGCCTATAACGACCGGCGCGGCGTCACGGCCGCCTTCAATCTCAATCTGCTCGTCCGCATCAATCGCGAGCTTGACGGCGATTTCGACCTGTCCTGCTTCGCCCATGACGCCGTCTACAACGAGCGGCAAGGCCGCATCGAGATGTATCTCGTGAGCCTTGCCGAGCAGACCGTGCGCGTGCAGGGCCGTGCCTTCGCCTTTGCCGAGGGCGAGCGCATTCACACCGAGAATTCGCATAAATACACGGTGGCCGAGTTCCAGGCGCTGGCGCGCGTCTCAGGCTGGCGCCCAGTGAAGGCCTGGACCGACCCCGACCAGCTCTTCAGCCTGCATCTCCTGCGCCTCTAGCCCGCCCCCCGATGGGGAAGCTTGCCAGGTTGCAGTACCTCGGGGCATTCTCGCCCACGCGCGAATAGAGGGGTGAGAGCGTGCCTGATCTTCCTTCCGGCAATGCAGCGATCGGCCAATCGGGAGGGCCGACAGCCGTCATCAATCAGTCGCTCGCCGGCGTCATCGAGGGCTTGCGGGCGGGCCTCGCCGCCACAGGCCAAGTGAAGCGCATAATCGGCATGCGTCACGGCGTGCGCGGGCTCGTGAAGAGTGGCTCCGACGGGCTTCTCGATCTCACCGGGGTCGACAAGGCGAAGCTCGACGCCATCGCCAGGACGCCGTCCGCCGCGCTCGGCTCGACCCGCGACAAGCCTGACGAGGCCTATTGCCAGAGGATCCTCGACGGCGTCCGCGCGAACGACATCCGCTATTTTTTCTATATTGGCGGCAACGACTCGGCCGACACCTGCCGCATCGTCAGCGAGAAGGCGGCCGCCGCCGGCTACGAACTCCGCTGCTTCCATGTGCCGAAGACCATCGACAACGATCTTCTCGAGAACGACCACACGCCTGGCTTCCCCTCGGCCGCGCGCTACGTGACGCTGGCGCTGATGGGGGACGCGCTCGACAATGCGAGCCTTGGCGGCATCAAGATCAACGTCATCATGGGGCGGAACGCGGGCTTCCTCACCGCCGCAGCTTCGCTTGCGCGCGGGCAGGCGAGCAATAGCGCAGCACCTGCAGACCGGCCCGCGCCGCATCTCATCTATCTGCCTGAAGTGCCCTTCTCCACCGACGCCTTCCTCGCCGACGTCGAGGCGGTTTATGCGAAGCTCGGGCGCTGCCAGGTTGCGGTCAGCGAAGGCATCCGCGACGACACGGGCGCCGAAATCGGGCCGAAGCTGATGCGCGGGGCGGGCGAAGTGGATGCCCACGGCAATGTGCAGCTGTCCGGCTCTGGTGCGCTCGGCGACGGGCTCGCCGATCTCGTCAAGTCGGGGCTGACGCCCCAAGGCGGCAAGGCCCCGCGCGTCCGCGCCGATACGTTCGGCTATATCCAGCGCTGCTGGCCTCATCCCTCCCCGGTCGATGCGGAAGAGGCGCACGCCGTCGGCCGCTATGCCGCAGAGCTTGCGGCACGCGGCGACGCCAGCGCCTCGGTGATCATCATCCGCACCAGCAATTTTCCTGACGCCTACAGAAGCGAATGCGCCCGCGCCGATTTATCGGCGGTGGCGCGGCGCACGCGGCATGTGCCTGCCGAGTTCCTCGCAGGCTCGAACGACGTGAGCGCGGCGTTCCATGCCTATTGCCGGCCGCTCGTGGGCGAGCTGCCGAAGCTGGAGCGGCTTTAGGAGGGCTCGACCAGCTCGCGGATGTAGTTGGGCAGCGCGAAGGCGGCAACATGGACGTCAGGGCGCCAGTAGCGGGTGGGAAAGCCACCGGCGTTAGCGTAACGCCGCTCGATCTTGCGCCGCTTGTGGTGCCTTAGCTTGGCATTATCCGTGGCCCAGCCGAAGGATATCGGCCCCCCGAAATAGCTCGGCGTGGTGGCGAGATAGGCGAAGGCGTCGCCGAACAGGCCACGGAAATAGCCGACGCTCTGCGCCAGCTCAGACGCCTGCAGGAAGGGAAGACCGTTCTGGGTGACGAGGAGGCCACCCGGGGCAAGGCAACGCCGGCAATCGGCATAGAACTCGCGTGTGAACAGCACGGCACCCGGCCCGATCGGATCGGTCGAATCGACCATGATCACGTCGAACCGATCGCCGGTCCCGGCCACAAATTTGGTGCCGTCGGCGATGACGACGCGCGCGCGCGGATCGTCATAGGCGCCCGCCGACACGCCCGGGAAATGCGCGCGGCACAGATCGATCACGCCCTGGTCAATCTCGCACAGCGTGACCTGCTCGAGCTCGGGATGCTTCAGTGCCTCACGCAGCACGCCGCCGTCGCCGCCGCCCACGATCAACGCCTTCCGCGCCCGCCCATGGGCGAACAGCGGCACATGCGACATCATCTCGTGATAGACGAACTCATCCGCCGTCGTGACCTGCACGATGTTGTCGAGCATCATCACCCGCCCGAAATCGGCGTTATCGAAGATGATGAGTCGCTGGTGCTCGGTCTCGCTGTCGAAGAGAACGCGGTCTGCCTTCAGGCGGACACGGAAGCCACGGTGGAGCGTCTCTTCGACCCAGCGTTCCATCGATTCATTTCCTTGCCGCGCATATGCTCCTTGACCACCACCCTGCCAGGCGAAAAGGCCTCTTTCAGGACGTCGATAGCCGCCCGGGGATCGGTCTGGCCGCACATGAACACGTCGAGTGCGGCATAACCGTACTCGGGCCAGCTATGGATCGAGATGTGCGATTCAGCGAGAACCGCGACACCCGATACCCCGCCATTGGGGGTGAAGCGGTGGAGGTGGATGTGCAGAAGCGTCGCACCCGCGACCTCGACACATCGTCTGAGCGTACGCTCGATGTGCTCTAGGTCGTCGAGCCGCTCTGCCCGAACGAGATCGATGATGAGATGAGTGCCCGCATAACGGACCCCATCTCGCTCGCAGAAAAAGTCCTTGCGTCCCTCTCCGTCGGGAGAGAGGCACCGGGAAAGCTTTTCTTCCGTTTGGGCGGTGCTTGAACCATGATCCAAGTCCATCCCCAATTGGAAGAGGGCGTCACTGGACATGGCGTCCTCCCCAACCAGCAGATGTTCAAGTCGAAACGAGCCGCTATTTACACCCACGTTCCAGCGATGCAAGAGGTTTTTGGCCTCAAGAGACAGAATGACCTCGAAAAAAGTTCCACGCCGGGTCGGGGAGGCGAGAGCCGCTCTCTGTAGGGTCAACGCGTAACGACGCTGCAAGTTCAAAAGGAAGGTCGGATCATGGAAGGACACAAGGCGGAAGCAGCTCCTCTCGTCCTCGCAGCGCTTATTGCCGCACTCTCGCTCTCGGCGCGCCCGGCGCTGGCGGCCGAGACGCTGCCAGAACTCGGTACCGACCTCAACGCCACCTCCATCTCAGGACTCTCGTCGGGAGCTTTCATGGCTGTGCAGATCGAGGTGGCGCATTCGACTCAAATCGTCGGCGCCGGCATCGTCGCCGGGGGCCCCTACGCCTGTGCCGAGAGCGAAGCGAGCCGGCTGGTTCCCTTCTGGCCGTCGGCGGTGCTGCAGAACGCCCAGCAGGCGTTGAACGAGTGCATGAAGACCACTTCGGGGACGCCGGACCCTGAGGCTCTGACCAAGCGCGCCGAGGAGCTCGCCAAGGACGGCGCCATCGACCCGCTCGCGGGGCTAGCCGACGACAACGTCTACCTCTTCTCCGGCAACGAGGACCAGACCGTGACGCGCCCCGTGGTGGAGGCGGCGGCGGCCTTCCTCAAGGACGCCGGCGTGAAGGCCGGCAACCTCACCCTGGTGGAGAAGGAAGGCGGCCATGCCTTCATCACCGAGCAGGGGGGAGCGGCGTGCGGCATCACCGCCACGCCTTACGTAAGCGACTGCGACTACGACCAGGCCAAGGCGATCCTTGCCTGGATCTACGGCCCGCTGACCGGGCCTTCGGCCGAACCGAAAGGGCAATTCATCGTGTTCGACCAGCAGCCATTCTCCGAGCCCGGCGACGGGTTCGCCGACGAGGGGATGGTCTACGTCCCTCCGAGCTGCACCGAGAAGCCCGGCTGCCGCGTCCATATCGCGCTTCATGGCTGCGAGCAGTCGCGCGAGACGGTGGGCGACGACTTCATCAAGGAGTCCGGCTACGCCGAGATCGCCGACACCAATCGGCTCGTGATCCTGTTCCCGCAGGCGAAGGCGATCACGGGGATCAACCCCCAAGGCTGCTGGGACTGGTGGGGCTATACTGGGCTCGACTATCTCGGCAAGGACGCCCCCCAGATCGCTGCGATCTGGGCCATGGTCGAACAACTGGCCAAGAAGCCGTGAGGCGCGCGCGATGGAACCGTCCCACATCGCCGTCATCGAGGCGCTTTTCGGCTCCGATCTTTATCGCCAATCGCTGCGTCTTCGCGAGGCGGTCTTGCGCGCGCCGCTCGGGTTGACGATCACCGAGGAGGAGCTCGCCGACGATGCCATGCGCCAGCATTTCTGTGCCATTTCGTACGGCCTTGTGATCGGCACGGTATCGTTGAAGCCGCTCGACGAGGCGACGCTCCAGCTCAAGCAGATGGCCGTGGCGGAAGACCGGCGGCGGGAAGGGGTGGGCGCACAGCTCCTCGCGCATGCGGAAGGCTGGGCGCACGAGGCGGGCTTCCTGCTCATGGTGCTCAATGCCCGCATGGGCGGCTGAAGGCTTCTACGCCCGCTTCAACTACCTCGCCCAAGGGGAGCCGTTCGACGAGAACACCATCCCCCATATCAGGATGAGCAAGCGCCTCGGTTGAGTCAGTCGGGGTTCAGTGCTGGAGGACGTAGATGCCGGGCGCGGGCCACAGGGGCTTAAGCCCCTTGTCCGGCGCGCCCATTGAAGGCGGCGCCACTCTCTCAGGGGTGCTCCGGGCGGCAAGCCACTTGGCCCATGCCGGCCACCACGAGCCCTCGGCCAGCGTGGCCAGCGAGAGCCAGGTGTCGGAATCGATATAGCGATCCTCTGGCGGCCGGGTGGCGATGCGGTAATGCCGCCCGCGATGACCGGGCTCCGACACGATCCCGGCATTGTGCCCGCCATTGGTGAGCACGAAGGTGAGCTCGTTGTCGGTGAACAGGTGGATCTTATAGACCGAGCGCCATGGGGCGATGTGGTCGGTCTCGGTGCCGATGACGAACATCGGGGTGTGGATGTCTTTCAGCGCGATGACGCTGCCTTCGACTGCATAACGGCCGGCGGTCAGGCGGTTCTCGAGAAAGAGCCCGCGTAAATATTGCGAATGCATGCGGTAGGGCAAGCGTGTTTGGTCGGCATTCCACACGGTGAGGTCGGTCGCGCCTTCGCGCTCACCCAGCAGATATTCGTGCATCAATTTCGACCAGATGAGCTCATTCGGCCTGAGCGCCTTGAAGGCCCCCGCCATCTGCTTGGTGTCGAGCACGCCCTGGTCCCACATCATGTCCTCGAGGAAGGCGATCTGGCTTTCGTCAACGAACAGCATCAGCTCGCCGGCCTCGCTGAAATCGGTCTGGGCGGCAAGGAGCGTTATGCTCGCCAGCCGGTCGTCGTTGTCGCGGGCCATCGTTGCCGCGGCGATGGCGAGCAGCGTGCCGCCGATGCAGTAGCCGCAAGCGTGGACTTTGCGGCCCGGCACAATGGCATTCACGGCATCGAGCGCCGCCATCACGCCGGAGGTGCGGTAGGCGTCGAAGGTGACGTCGCGATCGGCGGCGGTGGGATTGCGCCAAGACACCATGAAAACGGTGAAGCCTTGCGCGACCAGATAGCGAACGAGGGAATGCTCCGGCAGCAGATCGAGCACGTAATATTTCATGATCCAGGCCGGCACGATCAGCACCGGCTCGGACGTCACGGTCTCCGTCGCCGGCTTGTACTGGATCAACTCCATCAGCTCGTTGCGGTAGACGACCTCGCCCGGCGTAATGGCGATGTCTTCGCCCACGACCAAGCCGTGGTTTGAAGGTGCGGGCTCCATGGAGAGGGCACGAAACGCATCATCAAGGGCATAGAGGGCGCCGCGCGCGAGATTGGCGCCGCGCTCCTTGAAAGTCCGCTCGATAATCACCGGATTGAGCCACGGGACATTCGAGGGGGAGACGGCGTCGAGTGCCTGGCGCGCCACGAAGGCAACGCGGTCGGCGCTTTGCGGGGTCATGCCGCGCACCGCGCGCGTGGCGCTCCGCCACCATTCCTCCTGGGCGAGAAAGGCCTGCTGCCACAGCACGTAGGGAAACGTTCGCCACGCCGGATCGTTGAAGCGGTGGTCGCGCTCTTGCGGCGGGAAGGGCAGGTCCGGCTGCTGCTTGACGGCAGCGTCCAAAGCGAAGCGGGCAAGCCGGGTCCCGGCGGTGACGGCCTGCAGCCACAGCTCCAGCTGCCGGCCGGGTGCGCGAGCAAGATGCGAGGCCCATTCGAACCAAGCGGCGCGCTCGGCATAGGGTGAGACGCCTTGCGTGAACCGGGCGACCGTCGCCCGGGCCACGCGATCGGCCGTCTCGAAGGACGGGACGCTTGCTTGCGCAGGCACGGGCAAGCCCGGGCTTGGCGTTGGGTCGACACGCGAGATGGCGCGGCTGGGCTGACCCTGGGGAGGAGAGGTTATCTGGCCCATGCTTAAGACTTTGTCCGGAACAGCGCGGGTTCGCACTGCGCCGGATCAAATGTATCTTTCTTTGTTAAGGACTCATGACGGTCGCGCGGCGCCTCCGAGTGTTCTGGGCCAAAGCCTCGTAAAGTGGCTTACGTCGGCAGAACGCCTGCGGTAGTGGGAAGCGTCGTTAAGAGAAGGTGGAGGACAAGCATGAGCTTAGAAGTGGGCGACAAGGCGCCGGATTTCACTCTGCCGGCCGACGGGGGCGGCAAGGTGTCGCTGAAGGAGCTTAACGGCAAAACGGTCGTGCTCTATTTCTATCCCAAGGACGACACGCCGGGCTGCACGGCAGAGGCCTGCGCCTTCCGCGACCAGCTCCCCGACTTTTCCAAGGTCAAGGCGGCAATCGTCGGCATCTCCAGGGATTCGGTCAAAAGCCACGACAAGTTCAAGAAGAAGTTCGAGCTCCCCTTCCCGCTCGCCTCTGACGAGGACGGCAAGGTCTGCGAGGCCTACGGCACGTGGGTGGAGAAGAGCATGTACGGCAAGAAGTACATGGGCATCGAGCGGGCGACGTTCCTGATCGACGGCAAGGGCGTCATCCGCAACATCTGGCGCAAGGTGAAGGTCCCCGGCCACGCCGACGACGTGCTGAAGGCGGCTGCGGGCCTGAAATAGCGCCGACGGCGCCCCTAGCGCAGCCCCTCCTCGATAATTGCTTCCTCAGTCACCTTCAGGGTTTCTTTGTCGTCTTCGGTCGGGCGCGTCGTTTTCCAACTGCCGCGCGCAAACCAGCACAAGGAAACAAGCGCCACCAGTACGTTGGTGACCGGGAAGGACCACCACAACCCGTGTGCCTGCAACACGGTGTGCTTCGACAACACATAGGCCAGCGGAAACTGGATCATGAATTGCGATACGAGCGCGATGACCATGGCCATCAGCATGTTGCCGGAGGCGCGAAACGCCGCGACGACGCAGAGCTGGACGCCCATGCCGCCCCAGGCAAGGCACATGATGCGTATGAAGCGCGCGCCCTCGGCGATGACGTCGGGGTCATAAGGCACGAAAAACGCCACGATCAGCGGCGCGAAGGCAAAGGCGACGACCCCGACAAGCGTCAGGATGCCGAAACCGAAGACGGTACCCAGCAGCGCAATACGGGACGCGCGTTGGATATTGCCTGCCCCGATATTCTGGCCCACCAGCGTCGAAACCGCCATCGACAGGCCCATCGCCGGGATCATGACAAGCTGCAAGATGGTCGAGCCGACGCCGTAGGCGGCGATCGTCAAAGTCCCGAAGCTCGCCACCAGAAAAGACATGACGATCAAGCCCAGGCCGCGGGTCGACAGCTCAACGGAGCCGGGGAAGCCGAGGAGAAAGGCGCGCTTGATATAGAGCGGGTCAGGGACGAGGCCGCGCCATGAAAGCTCGATGCCGTGGCGGCCACGCAAGAAGATGATCATCCCGATCAGCGCCGCGAGGGCCTGCGTTAGCAGCGTGGCGAGGGCGGCACCCACGACGCCCTGCCCGGGCATGGGGCCCCAGCCGAAAATGAAGAAGGGATCGAGGATGAAATTCAGCAGGACCGTGCCGAGAACGATTATCAGCGGAATTTTCGTCTCGCCGATGCCGCGCATCAACGCCTGAAACATCGCGTAGAGGAAAACGAAGATGATGCCGATGAAGGAGACGCGCATGAAACCGAGCGCGCCGGCATAGACGTCGGGCGCGACGCCGAGCAGCTCCAGCAGATAGGGCGTGAGCCCATAGCCGAGAGTGCCGAGGATGACGGAGGTGATGGCGACCATCACCATGGTCTGCGCCGCCACATGGTTCACCATGTCCTGCCGGCCCGCTCCCATATATTGGGCGCTGAGGATGGCGCCCGCCATGGCCAGCCCCGACCCAAGCGCAATGACGAGAAACGTGACGGGAAAGCTGATGGCCACCGCCGCCACCGCCGGTGCGCCCAGCCGCCCGACCCAGAACGCGTCGGTCAGCTGGTATCCGGACTGCAACAGGTTTCCCAAGATGATCGGGATCGCGAGCCCGATCAGCGCCGGCGCGATCGGTCCCTGCAACAATTTTTGACGACGGTCAGCCACGGTAGCCTCTTTGGTATTTCGACAGACCGGAGCTCAGGGTCCAGGTCTTAGGGCGGGGTGATTGATGGGTGGTCGCACCCAACCGCAGCAGCATCGCGACCTTTCAGAGGCCGTTATGTGCCCTCGCCAAGCGCGCGCAAGCCTTTGCGCTATTGCGCAGCTTTAAGCCTCGAACGGCGCCGCTGGTGATATTTGCGCGACAGCTCATCCCACTCGATCGTGAGCGAACCGCCGGTGGTGGCGTGCTGGCGATCCCAATTGGTCAAGAGGTCGATGCAGGCATGATCCATATAATCCAGCTCGTTGATATGCACATGCACGTGCGAGCTGGGCTTCAATTGTTCGAGCTCGGCAGCCAGCAAGGGAAGCCGTATCAGCGTTGCCGCGCCGCTGAGATAGAGATCGGTTCTATTCTTCGCGGCATTCTCCTCCTTGCGCACCACGAGATGGGGAGAAGACATAGAGCAGCTTCAGCAGCGACAGCCCGAGGCCGACCAGGACGCCGGTCAAGAGATTGGTCGCCACGATGGTCACAATGGTGACGACGTAGATGAACACCTCGCTCTTGCCAAACTTGAGAAGATCCGGAACGATCTTCGGATAAGCGAGCTTGTAGCCGGTGTACACCAGCACCGCGGCGAGGACCGACACCGGGACGTAGAGCAAGGTGAACGGTGGCGCGCTGGCAAAAAGCAGCAGCCAAACGCCATGCAGGATCGCGGAAGTGCGCGTCACCGCCCCTGCCTGCACGTTGGCGCTGGAGCGCACAATGACCCCGGTCATCGGCAGCACGCCGAGTAGGCCGCAAATCGCGTTGCCCACGCCTTGTCCGGCAAGCTCGCGGTTGTAGTTGGTGCGTGGACCACGATGCATCTGATCAACCGCCGTCGCGCATAACAACGTCTCCGCGCTGGCGATGAAGGCGATCGAGATGGCGCTGATCAGGATCGACGGTTCCACCAGGCGCATGAGCTTTTCGGGGGTGGGAAACACGGTCACCGACCAGATGTTGGCGGGTACTTCGATATAGTGAATCTCGTTGAGCTTGAAGAGTGCCGCGGCAAGCATTCCGACCAGCACGCCAACCAGCGGCGCCGGCACGATGCGCCAGCTTCTCGGTGTCAATGAACCCCACAGAACGATCGTAGCGATGGTCAGGAGACCAATTTCGCCCGCCGTCAGATGGGAATCACGGGCGCTGATCGCGGAAAACAATGCACCGGGAATGCCCACGAGATTCTGGATACCGGTGCCCATTGGCTTGGAGTCCAGCATGACGTGAAACTGGGAGGCGAGGATCAACACGCCGATGCCCGCGAGCATGCCGTAGACCACCGCGGGCGACACGGCGCGAAACCATTGCCCAAGCTTGAACACGCCAGCGGCGATCTGCAACAGACCGGCAACCATCACGACGACGCCGAGCATCTCCGCGCCCTGCTCCTGCACGAACTGCAGCACCAGCACGCTCAGCCCAGCAGCCGGACCGCTCACCTGGAGCGGCGAGCCGGCCAGAAAGCCGACGACGATGCCGCCAATGATTCCGGTAATGATGCCTGCCGTCGGCGGCATGCCGGAGGCGATCGAGATGCCCATGCAGAGCGGCAGAGCCACGAGAAAGACGACGACAGAGGC
>JAENXG010000362.1 GCA_016649675.1 Methyloceanibacter sp. | reverse complement strand
GGACAACGATGAGAAGCCGCATCAAACGCCCTCATTTTGGGGCCTGACGAAGTAACCTGGCAGCGGGTGCTCCTCCCCGCGCGCCTGGCCAAGTATGATCGCAAAAAGGACCAGCGGGAGGTCGGTTTGCGTTAAGCGTCAACATTAATGTTGGGCAATCCCCTCGTCTTCGCCATTCATGCTCCTATATTTGCGTCAAGTAAGTCCAAGGGAGGTGACTGATGAGCGAAGAACTCCAGCGTATCAAAGCTCTGGCGCGCGAACTTGCCCGGTCCGGAAGGTTCATTGGTTGGCGGCTGGTCGCCTTCGAATTGCAGTTCGAACCCGGCTTCGCAGAAGCGTCTCCATGGATCTATAGCCTATCGACCCAAGAAGAGCTGGATGGCCTCTGCAGCGAGGCAAGGAAGCGCCGTCGCGATCCTAAGGCTGCCTAAATGCAAAAAGGGCCGGCGCTAGCCCGGCCCACTTTCCGTCGAGCTTCTCAATTCTGAGGCTATTACTTCATGTAGCCGACTAAGTAGATGCCGATGACGTTCTTCGCGGCGTCCCGGATCGGCTCATAGCCCGTGACGTAGGGCTTGCCCAGGATGGTCGCCTCTCCGTAGTACGCTTCGCCTTTTTTGATCTTCGCGATCGCTGGTCCAGTCGGGTCCAGCGTGGTTCCGATAGCGCTCGAACCGTCGTCCTTCTTCAAGGTCGTCGAGACGCGCACGTACTCGTCGCCAGACTTCACGAAGAGCGTGGCCGCTCCGCCGTTTTCTTTCACGACCTCATCGACTACGTCGAAAGAATTGTTCATCTTGGTCGTGCCGAAATACAGGGCAGGGGCATCCTTACCAGCAACTGGATCAATCCCTTCGATCTTGGGTGCTCCCAGTTTTGCCGTCTTGGCTTTCAAAGCCGCCATGGAGGCCTTGACCTTGTCCATCTGAGCAGTGCCAACGCTCGGTATCAGCATTGAAGTTGCGATAAAGCATCCGGCCGCAAGGATGCTGACTATAAGGCTCTTCCGATTCATGTGAGAACCTCCAGAGAGGTGTGTAGTTTTCTACTCGCCGCTTTCCTTATACGTTGAATTCTACCACCGACCCGGATTGGATGCAGCGATGAAGATAATTCCCAAACGCCAGGCTGAGGCGAAGATATTGATTCCGTTGAGAATCATGACGTCATCGACTCGGCCATGGAAGACGAGTGGACCGCCATGGCTTCGGGACAGAAGATCGCGTGGATAAAACCAGCCTCCGCGAAAAGCCGACGAGGGAGTGTCGTCTCCAGCGTATCCATGCGGCATCACCGCCCTGCGGATGCGCGCCTCACCGATTTCCCCCTCAGGAACGAGCTCGCCTGTCGAATCGACGATCGCCACGTCGACTCCAGGACACGGAAATCCCAGGCCCTCAGGAAACGCTTCGTGCTGCTCCGGGGATGCAAGCGAGATCATGCAGAGCTCAGTCATTGCATAAGAGACCCAAAGGTTGTCGGTGAGGTGCTTCTTAACGGCCTTGCGCAACACGCCGGGCACTCGGGAACCGCCCGTAAGCACTCGGGTGAATGATGGGAGCTTTGGGCAGTCATGTGAGGCGGCCTTCAGCAGCGACGCGAGTTTGTACGTGCCGATATGCATTTCCGAAACCTTGGCACTTGCACACAGCGCGCTCAGGCATTCGAGATTGAATTGGTCAGCGAAGACACACGTGCTCCCAGCGAGAAGGGTGCAGATGCGGTGTTTTCGACTCGCATCAAACTCCATTGAGCTCGTGCGCAGCACGCGCCGTTCGCTGGGATTATTGGCCTGGCGGGTCGCTTCAAACAGCAATCGCTCCAGCGTTATGCCCAAGATCTTCGGGACGTTGGTCGAGCCCGACGTGGTGCGGTAGAGAAGAACAGCATCAAGCGGAATGGTCTTAAAAAGGGCCTCGTCCACGGCCCTAGATGGCCTTTTGTAGTGAGGAGGCTCGTAGATCCGAATTTTTGACATCCATGCCTCAGGCCTCGGGGCGATGACTTGGTTGATACCAAGCTTGAGAGCGAGGGATTTTTTGCTGTCATCTGTCTCGTGATGGGCGAGGTTAACTTGCGGCGTGCCAAGGCACATCAACGTCATCGCACAAATTAAGTGGTCTATTTCGTGCGCCACTGCGATACCCGTCACCTCTCCTGGCACTAGGCCTTGAGCCAAGAGCGAGTGCGCACAGGCGACGATCCGTTCGAGCAGCTCCGGATAACCAAGTCGCAATTCGGCGGTGATGACGGCAAGCACGCTAGATCGCCGCGAGGCATGCGCGTCCAAAATAGAAAAAACTGAGTGCTGATTATTGCTAAGGGCCGAACCGGTGTTGGTCCCAGACCTAAACGGATCCATACGGCAAGCTTCCTGTTCCCCTCGGTCGATGCCAAATGTACTGGAGCACGGCTCCGGGAAAAAGCGGCGAATGCTGGTCGTGTCTCTGATTGATAGCGGCTAGGGAAGCATCTCGTTGAGAAATTCGACGAACTCGCAGCGTCTCAGGGTCGTGTGTGTACCGAGAACCTCATCCGCATTTGATCGGCTGAAGGAATCGCCTAACTTCAGAGCACAATGTTTGCACTGCTCTGCTTTCTCCTGGCCGTCTTGGCCTCGCCATTCAAGTCGAGGAGCCGGCTTGAAGCAGAGAATGCGGCACTCCGACATCAGTTGATCGTTTTGCGGCGTAAGGCCCCGGGCCGGGTCCGGCTTACCAACAATGATCGCTGGTTCTTTATCCAGCTGTATC
>JAENXG010000237.1 GCA_016649675.1 Methyloceanibacter sp. | reverse complement strand
CTTGCCGAACGGCATCAGCACGAAGCAGAGCGGCGCGAGCTCGGCCGTCCCGTCCACGGCAACATCCTTTCAAATCGCCAGGGCCATAGAATAGAGCGTGGCTGCCGAACCGGCTACGCCGTCAGCGACCGAATGGGGCGCTATTCCAGGTTGCTCTGGATAGCGGCTTGGATGGCCGCGTCCGGTTTCGCGAGCCACCGGCGCTGCTGGCCGGTGACCAGCAATCCCCAAGCGCGGCTGCCGTTCGGCGAGAACAGCACGTGAAGCTGATTGTCGCCGCAATCATGCGCTTTGCACACATAGCCAAGCAGATAGGCCTGCCCGCCGACCTGAACGGTCTTCGAGGGCGAGGACGGGCCGTCGAAGGTCTTGGCGTAGTTGCTGACCCAGGCGGGGACGTGCTCGCCTGCGAGCATCGCCTTCCACGCCGAGAGATATGATGGCTGCTTGAGCAAATCGAAAAGGTACGGGTCGTCGTCCAGTGCGTTGGCTGCGGGAGCAGAGCCGAACAGCACCAAAGCGAGAACGAGACATCTGACGAGCATCGAGACCTCCATCGCGTTGAGCCGGCTTTCACCGCGCGGGCTCTATTCTACTCTGCCTGCGTCCTTGCAGCCTATGGTCGCGCCGAACGTGCCGAGAGGAACCGCCTTCTGCTCCGCCGGCGTAAGTAGAGCGTGGATCGTGCCGGCGGCGAAGCAATAATAGCGCGCCGCGAGCAGCGTCTTGTCGAGGTTTGAGCGGAAGCGCGCCGAGCGCGTGATCATGTCGACTTGGGTGCGTGCGGCATTGGCAATCTGCCGCGCCGTTTCGATAGCCTGCGCTGGCGTGGATGCACCGAGCGCGGAAAGCGCCGCCTCGACGCCCTCAGCGTTCAGGCTCTTGAGCAGAACGCAGCTGTGGCTTGCGAGATAGTCCTTGTAAGCTTGCGACGCGGTAATCGGCGCGAGCAGCCGGTCTTGCGCTTCGACCAGCCTATCGGCCGCATCGCGCAAGCCTTCTCCGGTCCCGCGGTCAGGTGCTGCGCTCAGAATGGCCAGCGTTGCGTCGCGATAGGACTGCCACGCCTCTGGTGCGATCGCCATTTTCGCGGCCCCTGACGCGAAGCTCACGATATCGCAGGCCGCCAAATTCTTTAAGGCAAAGGCCGGACTGGGGCCCTGCACGAGCGCCCAGCCGGCCAATGCGGCGAGGAGGAGCCTCAATCCAATTCTTCGCGCAGACGCGCAAGCAGCGCGCGAGCGCGTGACGGCGGGCTGCAAGGCGTACCGGTAATAGCCGATCATGTCCTTCATGCGCTGCACCTGGAGCGGCGTGAATTGCTTCATGCACGAATCGTCGGAGTAATCCATGTAGTTCTCGACGGGATTGAAGCGCGTCTCGCTCCGGCACGAGGAGGGCTGCCCCAGCGGGCACCCTTGCGCAGAAACCTCTTCATAGGCGGTGTCGGGGATCTCGTCGCCCGGATCGAGGCAGCCGCCTTCGAAGGTGTGAAACAGCCCGCACCAATGGCCGATCTCATGCACGGCCGTCATGCCGAGATCGTAGGGCGAGGACTGGCCCGACTCCGGCAGCGACATCTGGTTGATGACGACGCAGTCCATGCCGGGATTAGCCCACAGATACCAAGGGAAGGTGGCCCAGCCCAACAGCCCATCCGGCAGATCGGCGGTGTAGAAGTTGAGGGCGTGGTCCGTCTCTTGGCCGAGCTCCGTCTTCATCGCCGTCTCTTCCGGAGTGGCAATGCCGACATGGTACCAATCCTCGTTTTGGTGACGGCCGACGTCGGCGATCTCGAATTGCAGCAGGACCGGCGCATAGACCTGGTTGAGCAGGGCGACCTGCGCCTCGAGCTGGCGATCCGGCAGATTGGCCGTCACGCCGTCGTGGATGACATGGAAGCGGACCGGAATCGTCGTCTTGGTGTTGAACTCGACATGGTTGGTGCGCAGCGCGGAGCGGACGCGCTGGGTCCGCCTGATGTCATAGAGACTGGGCAGCGGCGTGGCGCACCGTCGGCCACTCTCCACGAAGGCCTTGCGGTTGGCATATTGCTTGCCGCCGACCGTGATCGGGTCGCCCTCTGCGGCAAAGGCACCAACCCTCGCCACCGTGCTCCCCAAGCAGGCGCAAACAGAACACGTCAGGAATTCACGCCGGTTCATGTCCGTCTTTCCTCTGTCACTGTCAGGCCCACCTGCTTTGGACGAGCCAAAGCTGACAGATAGAAGCGGCGATCGGGCGCGTTAGCAAGAGGACGCGGGCGTCTCGTGATCTCAAGGAACCCGGTCATGGCTGGGCTTGTCCCGACCATGACGATTCAATGGGAAAAGGAGTGGGTGCTAATGCCGGACGAGCGGCCAGCCCTGGAAGCTTGGGCGAAGCGGCGAGACGCCGACCGCGCTTTCTTGCGCCGGCTGATAGGCCCCTGAGGGCCGCGCCGTGACTGGCCCGAGCAGGCGCCGTTCCGGGACAAGCGTGGATGCCGCCCACAGCGCCTCGAAGGCGAGACGGCCGAGCCGCACCGTGTCGGGAGCGACCTCGTCGAACAGCGTCAGTCCGTTGCGCTTGTCGGCGTCGCGGCGCATGGCATCGCCCGACCAGCACATGGTATCGCCATAAGTTACCTGCTCATGGGCGTCGAGCAGGCGGGGATTGCGCGCCCAGCGGATCAGCTCGGCCGCCGGCTCGCGCGGGCCCAATTCCGAAAGGCATGCGAAGAGCTGCCGCACGTCCTCCTCGGGCTCGAGCTTGGCGAGGATCACCTTGGCGATCACGCCGGCCTGCATGAGATCGTCCTTCATGCCGATCAAGGCCTGGGCAGGCCCTGATCGCGCCGAGCGCAAGATCATAGTGAAGGACAGCGACTGCGGGCTTTCGCTCGGTGCCTGCTCGACGAATCGCGACATCATCTGCAGATGCCGATCGAGCTCGACCTGGCGAAAGTCCCTCGAACTTCCCGAACCGACCACAACGCGCATCTTCCCCCTCGCTTTTGTGGAAGTAAGCTTACGGGCAGACGCTATGGCGCTTGACCGTGCCTTGCCATGAATAGCAAGGACAGGGTTAAGGAAGGCTTGACTGCCGTCCTTTTTCGATACGTCAACCTTTAAGCCTCTTCCGGTTTGTGGCCGTTGGCGGCCTTCGCTTCGGGGGCGGGTAAAGCCGGACGACGTGCTGCGTCCTTGTCGAGGGCACCGCCCGCCTCCAGGCGACCGCCCAAGAACCTCTCCTGAGTTTCGTGCTTTCCGTTCGCGCCGTCAGGCGCGGCATGGCCACTAGCGGCATGGCCACTCGTGGCATGTCCGTTGGTCTTGGCCTCGGCCTCTGGCGCGCTGTGGCCGTTAGACTTGGCCTGGAGCTCCGGCGCCGGCTTCACGCTCTGCGGCCTCTCGGCCGGAAGGCGGGGACCCGCGCCTAAGATCGCGTCGAGCACGAGCTTCGACCAGGCGCCGGTGCGGAAGCGGTAAAGCCTGAAGGCGTGCTCCTCCGCGAAGGCGCTTCCCTGCAGCTTAAGCTTCCGCCGCACCACGAAGGCGGGCGGCAGCAGCACGCGGTCGACGATGCCTTTGCCCTCGAGGCCGACGAAGAGATTGGCGAGATAGCGGGCCTCGGTGCGCTGCGCATTGATCGGCACGGCGACGTAGTAGTCGCCGAAGAAGTCGAACACGGCGTGCTGGAACACCTCGAACTCGCGGCGCAAGCCCGTGAGATGGGTCTCGTGGAAGCGCGCCAGGATCTCGCCGACCGGCCCGTCGCGCGCATCGCGCACCGTCTGCACCAGCATGTGGAAGCGGTTGATCGGGCGGTTGATGGAGACGAGCAGCAGGCAGAAATCGACGAAGATAGCGATGAAAAGCGGGATGTAGTCGCGGGGCCCCAGCCCCGGCTCCTGCGCCATCAGCGCGCGTGCCTCTTCAGGGTTTGCCGCCTGCTGCACGGCTTGCCGTTGCAGCTCGCGGAGCGCCTCGGGCGACGGCGGCAGGTTCAGCTGCAGCGCGCCGACGGTGGTGGTGGTGAGCCTCCGGAACGCCTCGACGATTGCCTCGGATCCTTCGACGGCGGCGATGTTCGGCTTCTCGATCGCGGGCAGGCTGTCGATCGCCCGCACCACGCCATGCAGCGCGGTCTGGAGTTGCGGGTCGGGGCAGGCGAACACGGACTTGCCGTCGCCGAAGCTCGTCCTGTCGGCGCGCTCGGCGAGCGCATTCCTCTGCTCG
>JAENXG010000148.1 GCA_016649675.1 Methyloceanibacter sp. | reverse complement strand
GGGTACTCACAGAAGACGAAGTCAAGGACGCTTTGATCTTCGCCGGAGCGACGCTGATCGTCTTGCCGCTCCTTCCCGATCAACCGATGGGACCGTACGGCGCGCTTAACCCACACACAATCTGGATTGTCGTAATCCTCGTCATGGCCATCAGCGCCGCCGGCTACGCCGCAGTCCGCATGCTGGGCGCTCGGTTCGGGCTCCCGATTGCAGGTCTCGCCTCAGGCTTCATCTCCAGTACCGCCACAATTGGTGCCATGGGGGCAAGAGCTGCGAAGATACCGGATGTTCTTGCGGCTGCTGTGGCGGGTGCAGTCTTGTCGACGGTCGCGACGATCGTCCAGATGGCCCTTGTTCTTGCCGCCACCAGCACGATTACCCTTCAAACACTGTCGGTGCCTCTGATCTGCGCCGGCTTGGCTGCCGTCGCCTACGGTGCTGTTTTCACGATCCCGGCTCTCCGGCAGAAGGCCGAAAATGAAGTGCAGCCAGGACGAGCCTTCAGCGTCTCTGCGGCTTTGCTATTCGCCTTGACCCTCTCCGGCATCCTGGTTGCTTCCGCCGCTCTCCGGGAATGGTTCGACGAGACGGGCATTATCGTGGCCGCTGCGGTCGCCGGCTTCGTCGACACGCATTCGGCCGCGATCTCGGTGGCCTCGCTCGTTGCATCGGGAAAAATGAATGCGGTTGATGCCATTGTTCCAATTCTCGCCGGGCTTTCAACCAACACGCTCAGCAAGATGCTCCTCACCTGTACCAGTGGCGGGCGTTCTTTTGCTCTTCGCGTGATACCGGGATTGATCCTGGTCGCGCTCGCGGCCTGGGCTGGCATGCTAATCTCGGGCTAGGCTGAAAGGACGATCAGCCGGATGCCGCCTGTGTTGAGGGCGACATTGGCGTGGTAGGAAAGACCAACGTCGCTTCGAACCCATCGCTCCGGTCGCGCGCGGGAGAATAGAGTTCGAGGCGTCCCCCAGCCTGCCGCATGATCTCTTCGACAATAGAGAGGCCGAGACCAGTCCCAGGTGCGCCTTTAGGGCCAGCACGCTCGAAGCGGCCTTTCAACTTTGCAAGTTTGTCGGCGCTAATGGTCGGCCCATCATTGACGACACGAACGGTGGCCCCGGGGCCAATTACAATCTCAATCTTGCCGCCCAGGGGGCTGTAACTCAGCGCGTTGTCGATAAGGTTTTGCAGCGCAATTCCGAGTGCATCGGGATCGACGGCCACAATCAGGCTTTGGCTGGGCCCGGCATCGAAGGCGAGACGCGCAGCCGACTGTGATCTCCTCGCGTAATCCTCAGCTACTAGACGTGTGACGCCGACGAGATCAGTTTCGGTGCGCGCAAGCCCAAGGCCTGCTTCGGCCCGTGCAAGCTGCAGCATCTTCTCGACACGTCCGCCGAGTCGTCCCAGCATCTCGATGAGCTGGGTGGCGCGTGCATGGTCAGGGCTGCCTCGCAAGCTGGCTGCGATGATCTCAGCTTGGGCGCGTGCGGCGGCGATGGGGTTGCGGAGCTCATGTGCACTGTAAGCAGCGAAAGAACGTTCCGCTTCCAGAGCCGCCTTGAGCCGTTCAAGCAGCCTATTCATGTCGTGGATGATCGGCGCAAGCTCATCAGGCAACCCACGCGGGTCGATCGGGTCGAGGTTCTCACCGCTGCGTATCCCGATCTGACGCTGGACCTCCATTATGGGGCGCGTGGTCCTCTGTACTGTCCAATAAATAACGAGAGCCGCTATTGGCAGCAGACCGAGTAGCGGCGCTCCGAGTCCGAGCCATACAGCGTTTATGGCCTCTTTCCGCTGCCCCGGCAGTTCCGCCACTTGCACGAAAACATTCGCATCGGGGGAGACCTCGGTGAAATAACGCCGCCCTTCGTCCTCGAAGTAGCCGCGCTTCAGCGGCGCGGGGAACGGCTCCATGGTGGCATCATGCGAACGTACAATCACGCGGCCCTTCGCATCGCGGATCTGATAGTGCAGACGCTCCTGGTGCTCCGCTGCAGGGAACAGGTCGGCAAGCTGCCGTCCGTCCTCGTCGTCCTCATCGCGCTCCCCGTGCTCATCAAGGTCATCGACTGCTAGCGGCAAGAGGCGCTGCGCGGTCTCTTGCAGCGAGCTATCGAAAACCTCGTCGATCTCATGCCAGATCGATATCGCTGCGATGCCAACGCCGAGCAGCCAGATTCCGCCGATCAGAACAACCAGAGCCCCAATCAGTCTGCGGCTCATTGTCCAGGATCTCATTCCCTAGGGCTCCAGACGATAGCCGAGGCCGCGGACGGTTCGGATCACGTTCGCACCGAGCTTCTTACGCAACCGGCTGACATAGACCTCAACCGCATTGCTTTCGATTTCCGAGCCAAAAGCATAGAGCGCTTCCTCAAGCTGCGCCTTCGACAGCGTTGCCCCAACACGTTGCGCCAAACATTCGAGCAACGCCCACTCGCGTGCCGTCAGTTGCACCTCTCGGCCTTCGTACCATGCCTTGCGCTCAACCTGATCGATGAACAGGCTGCCGGCCCGAACCATGGAACTGGCTTTAGCCGCGGATCGCCGCTGTACCGCAAGGATGCGAGCGACGAGCTCATCCAGATCGAAGGGCTTGACGATGTAGTCGTCGGCCCCAGAGTTGAGACCATCGATGCGGTCGCGAATCTGGTCGCGCGCCGTCAGTATGATGACGGACCGTTTGTCCTCTTCTCTGCGGAGCTTGCGCAGCAGATCAATACCGCGGCCGTCCGGCAAATGCAGGTCGAGAAGGATCAGTCCGTAGTCGACCGCGCGCAGAGCGGCCTCGGCATCGTCGAGCCTCTGTACCCAGTCCACGGCATGGTTGGAACGTTTGAGATGCGTGGCAACGGCCTCGCCGAGCACCGGCTCATCTTCGATTAGCAAAATGCGCATGGAACTTGGATACCGCGTTCTTGGACACCTGCGCTGTCAACCTTACAGGAACCTGAAAATACGGACCTTCAATCTTCAGGCGCGTGTCAGGGGCGTCCGTTATCTCTTTCGCATCGATAACAAACCGATGGAGGTAAATCATGACCCGCACCCTTCTACTGGCTGCCACTTTCGGCCTGATCGCGAGCAGCGTGGCCTTCGCCGACGAAACCTGCTCGGTGTCGAAGGCCGAGTGGCAGCCGGAGCAGGCCCTCCGCCAGAAGCTTGAAACTGCCGGATGGAAGATCAACCGCATCAAGATCGATGACGGCTGCTACGAAGTCTACGGTACCGATGCGAACGGAAAGCGGGCTGAGTCCTACTTCGATCCCAAATCGCTTGACCCCGTCGAACTCGATTCGGCCGAGGCAGAAGACGACGAGTAACAGTCATGGCGACGACAAGGGTCTGGGACGCCTTCGTGCGTGTATTCCATTGGAGTCTAGTGGCGAGCTTCGCCGTGGCTTGGGTGTCGGGCGACGACTGGAAAATGCTTCACATCTGGGCCGGGTACGCGGCCGCCGCTCTGATTGCAATGCGCCTCATCTGGGGACTGGTCGGCACACATTATGCCCGCTTTAGCCAGTTCGTCAGATCACCCCTTGTCGTCGCCAGTTATCTTCGCGACGTGACAACCGGCCGCGAAGCGCGTTACCTCGGTCACAACCCCGCCGGCGGCGCGATGATCACAGCCTTGCTCGCCACACTCACGGGATTGTGTGTCTCTGGCTGGCTGTTGACGACTGACGCCTTCTGGGGGTCGGAGTTGATGGAAGGAATGCACGAGACCTTGGCCAACCTCGCGCTCGTGCTGGTTGGCTTGCACATCGCGGGAGTCCTGTGGGCGAGCTTCCGGCATCATGAAAATCTCTTGCGATCCTTGGTGACCGGCATAAAGCGCGCGCCGGAGTCGGGCGATATTGCGTGAGCGATAGCTCTCAATGACGATCACCACCGGCCGCCTGTCCGCTAAAGGTCGGCTCTAGACCTTGGAGCGAGAAAACCATGGTCACCGAAACGTGCCGGAAGAACCATCTGCGCCGCAATGTTTCTTGGCTAGTGTGAAAGGAGAATCGGCAGCGGCGGCCTTGAGAGCATGCTGAGTGTGGCTCCTCCCAAAATTCATGAGAGACCGGCAGGTGGGTCGACCAGAACGAGGGATCAATCGCCGTGGTGCCGTCGAGGCTGATAGAGGGCGCGACATGCCAAGGGCCGTCCTCTATTCTCACAGATCTCTCTTCGGTAAGGAAACGAAGCAGTGCGCCAATTTATCATCGGACTTTTGACAGTAGGGCTCATTGTTTTCGGTGCACGGGAGTGGAAATCCCTCGCTGCCGACGCGGCCCCAAGTGCGACGCCAGCTCCAGACGGCGAGCCTGCCCCAGCCCCAGGCGCGACACCACCGTCCTCGGCCGGCGCTGCTTCACCCGCTTCTGCCGGCGGGACGATGTCCCCGATTGATCGCGTGGCCAGCACGCCCAAGGGCCAGCTGAAGAATCCATATATGGATTACGCCGGCATGGCCGACGAAGGGCACAAGAAGTTCATGAGCTCAGGCTGCAACGGCTGCCATGGCGGCGGCGGCGGTGGCGGCATGTGCCCACCGCTCACCAATGACATATGGATTTACGGTAGGGACGACGACACGCTTTTCCGCTTGATCACCCTCGGCACTGACGACCTGCACAAGCAGGGTTACGTGCGTCATGGATCCGAAGCCGTTGTCGGTCCGATGCCGGCCTTCGGTCAGATCCTCAAGTCCGACGATGACCTCTGGAAGATTATCTCCTGGATCCGGGCGGTGAACCCCAATTCCCTGATCCCGCCAAAGTCTTACGCACCGCCGCCGGGCTGACCTTGATCGGTCGCTTGGACGAAGCTCTGAGAAGGCTTTGTCACGTTGTCGGCGTTCAGTTGCGGTGAATCTAGCGGGCAACAAGGCGTCATGCGCTGGCGGATGCCGCGGCCCAAATGCGGAATGAACCGGCGCGAGTTCCATCGGCTCCATATTCGACAATGCATTCATCGCCGCGGACTACCGTCACCCACAAAGTCAGGACGAAATTGATGCCTTTTTGAAAAAGCGCCGTAAGACGATTCTCGTTGCAGCGGGTGTAAGCGGACTTAGCCTCGTCTTACGAGGTAGAGGTCGACGATCAAGGCGTCAGCGCTGCCATTGGTCTGCATATCGTCCTCCATTGGTCGCCAGGAGGCGACGAGTGCCAAGCGCCCGCTTCAAATGCTATGTGGCGATCGGGCATCCGACCCGCCCAAAAAGGCTACGGGTGTCAAGTGCCGGCGCAGTAGGTTTGCGCCTGTCCGGGCCAGCGCGCATTAAAGAGGCGCCGGCGCAAATGACCTGACAAGCGTACACATGCCGTACATCGACGGCGGGGAGGACTGATTTTAAGGGGCTGGAATTGTCACTAAGTTATTGATTTAATTTGGCTCCCCGGGCCGGACTCGAACCAGCGACCCAGCGGTTAACAGCCGCTTGCTCTACCAACTGAGCTACCGGGGAGCAGAGCGCCCCTTATCGCAAGCGGCGCTGAACGCTAGATAGCAAAAGGGCAGGAGCCTTTCCAGAGCTTTACGCGCTATCGCCAGAAGCGAAGCGCGAGGTTGCGGCGTCAGATCCGGTTGCGGGCGCCCGCCCCAATCCCCATGTGCCGCATCGACAATCGAAGGCCGGAGACCGTATGGCCCACAAGATCCGCTTCTTCAATCGCCATTGGCATCTGCCGCAGTCAAAGCCCATCCGCATCGGCTCTGGCATCCTGCTCGTGGCAGGCGGGCTTTTGGGCTTCCTGCCCGTGCTCGGGTTTTGGATGATCCCGCTCGGGCTTCTCGTGCTCTCGGTCGACATCCCCGTCGTGCGGCGCTGGCGCCGCCAGCTCACCGTCTGGTGGCATCGTGACAAGAAGAGCGAAGGCGATGCCGGCCCAACCGCCAGACACCCCATGCGCAGAAGACGCGATGAGCGCGCCGTCCCGAAGCCTTAAGGCGAACTCGTCCTCATGCTCCGCCAGCATGTCAGATTTTCGGCGAGGAGAGTGGAGGAGCGTCTCAGTAAGTTATGGAGGCCACGCCCGGAATCGAACCGGGGTATACGGATTTGCAGTCCGCTGCGTCACCACTCCGCCACGTGGCCAATTTCGGAGACGTCTCGAAGT
>JAENXG010000259.1 GCA_016649675.1 Methyloceanibacter sp. | reverse complement strand
GATATTGTCGGCCCGATCGAGGATCGAGTCGGGCACCGTCTCGCGCACGCGGATGTGCGTGATCTGCGCCACGACGTCGTTGAGGCTCTCGATGTGCTGAATGTTCAGGGTGGTGTAGACGTCGATCCCGTTGCTCAACAGCTCCTCGACGTCGAGATAGCGCTTGGGATGGCGGCTGCCGGGAGCGTTGGTGTGGGCAAGCTCGTCGACCAAAGCGAGTTTGGGCCGCCGCGCGAGAAGCGCATCGAGGTCCATCTCCTCCAGGACGCGCCCCTTATAGTCGAGGCGGCGCCGGGGAAGGACCTCAAGCCCGTCCAAAAGCGCTTCCGTTTCCTTGCGCCCATGGGTCTCGACCACGCTGACAGCAACATCGACGCCGTCTTTCAGGCGCGCGCGCGCCTCTTGCAGCATCTCGTAGGTCTTGCCGACGCCGGGGGCGGCACCAACGAAGATCTTGAGCTTGCCCTGGCGACTTTCCTCTCTCCGGGCCGCCTTGAGGAGGGCTTCCGGCGAGGGCCGCTGTTCAGAGTCGCGCTGCTGATCCGCCATGAAGCCTCGCTCCTGGCGCGGGACCTGAGCTGCGACGGCCGGCGCATCACTGAGCGCCAGCGCCATCCAGAGCAAGGTTCAGCGCCAAAACATTCACCCGCTGCTCTCCGAGCAGGCCAAGAGTGCGACCCACGATCTGCCCGGCGACGAGCTGGCGGAGACTATCTTCGGACATGTTGCGTGCCTTCGCAACGCGCGGGACTTGGAAGTAGGCTGCCTCCGGCGAGATATCGGGATCGAGGCCGCTGCCAGATGTCGTCACCAGGTCGATCGGGACGGTTGCCGATGGATTCTCGGTCTTAAGCTTGTCGACGTCGGCCTTGACGCGATCGATGAGCGCCTTGTTGGTCGGGCCGAGATTGGAACCCATGGAGTTGACCGCGTTGTAGGGCTGGGCAACGCTCTTGCTCGGATCGCTGGGATCGGGTCCGAGCGTGGCCGAGGGACGGCCGTGGAAATAGCGGTCGCTGGTGAATTCCTGGCCGATCAGCGCCGAGCCAACCACCTTCCCGTCCTTCTCGATCAGGCTACCTTGCGCCTGATAGGGGAAGAGCACGCCGGCGATGCCGGTCATGATCAGCGGATAGACGAGGCCGGTGATGAGCGTGAGAGCGATGATGAAAACGATCGCGGGGCGGATTTCTCGCAACATGGACGTCTCCTTCAGACGAGATGCAAGGCGTTGACCACAAGGTCCAGCGCCTTGATGCCGATGAACGGAATGATGAGGCCACCCACGCCGTAGATCAGGAGGTTCCGGCGCAACAGCGGGCCCGCGCCGATGGGACGATAGGCAACACCCTTCAGCGCCAGCGGGATCAGGGCGATGATGATCAGGGCATTGAAGATGATCGCCGATAGGATCGCGCTTTGCGGCGTTGCAAGGTGCATGATGTTGAGCGCTTGAAGCTGCGGATAGAGCACGAGGAACATGGCCGGGATGATGGCGAAATATTTCGCCACGTCGTTGGCGATGGAGAAGGTGGTGAGCGCGCCGCGGGTCATCAGCAGCTGCTTGCCGATCTCAACGATCTCGATCAGCTTGGTGGGATTGGAATCGAGGTCCACCATGTTGCCGGCTTCGCGCGCCGCCATCGTCCCGGTATTCATGGCGACGCCGACGTCGGCCTGCGCCAGCGCAGGCGCATCGTTGGTGCCGTCCCCGCACATGGCGACGAGCTTGCCTTTGGCCTGCTCCGCGCGGATGAGCTTGAGCTTCTCCTCTGGCGTCGCCTGGGCGAGGAAATCGTCGACGCCGGCCTCAGCGGCGATGGCAGCTGCGGTCATCGGATTGTCGCCGGTAATCATGACGGTGCGGATGCCCATGCGTCGAAGCTCGGCAAAGCGCTCGCGAATACCCCCTTTGACGATGTCTTTGAGGTGGACGACGCCGAGCAGCCTTCCGTCTTTGGCAACGGCGAGCGGCGTGCCGCCGGATTTGGCGATGGTCTCGGCTAGGGCGTTGACCTCACGCATCAGCTCGGCGCTGACCGTCGTCTTTCGCGCTGCCGCGCCAGCGGACGCGGCCTTGGGTGAAGATGTCTTGAGATAATCGAGGATCGCATCGACGGCGCCCTTGCGGATCCATGAGTCGCCGATCTCGACGCCGCTCATGCGACTCTGCGCCGTGAAGGGGATGAACTTCGCCCCCAGCTCTTGGATGTCGCGGCCACGGATGCCGTATTTCTCCTTGGCGAGCACGACGATGGAGCGGCCTTCGGGGGTCTCATCGGCGAGCGAGGCGAGCTGCGCCGCGTCGGCAAGCTCCCGCTCGCTCACGCCGGAGACGGGCCTAAACTCGGCAGCCTGCCGATTACCAAGCGTAATCGTGCCAGTCTTGTCGAGAAGCAGCGTGTCGACGTCGCCCGCAGCCTCGACCGCGCGGCCGGACATAGCGAGCACGTTGAAGCGCACCAGGCGATCCATGCCGGCAATGCCGATCGCCGATAGCAGCGCGCCGATGGTGGTGGGAATCAGCGTCACGAACAGCGCGACGAGGACGACAATCGGGATCGTGCCGCCAGCATAAGCGGCGAAGCTTGGGATCGTAGCGGTGGCAAAGACGAAGATGATGGTCATGCCGGCGAGCAGGATGTTGAGCGCGATCTCGTTCGGCGTCTTCTGGCGCTGGGCGCCCTCGACCAGTGCAATCATGCGGTCGAGAAAAGTCGAGCCTTGCGCGGCCGTAATCCGCACCTTGAGCCAATCGGAGACCACCAGCGTGCCGCCGGTCACAGCGGAGCGGTCGCCGCCAGATTCACGAATGACGGGAGCCGACTCGCCGGTGACGGCCGCCTCGTTCACCGAGGCGATGCCTTCGATCACCTCGCCGTCCGACGGAATGAGATCACCGGCCTCGACCAGCACGATCTGGCCTGGCGCGAGCTCGCCTGCTGGGGTGGGGACGACGAGCCCCGTCTTCTCATTGACGATAAGCTTAGCCTTGGTCTCCTCGCGGGTCTGACGCAGGCTTGCGGCTTGCGCCTTGCCGCGGCCTTCGGCGACGGCCTCGGCGAAATTGGCAAAGAGCACCGTGACCCACAGCCAGAAGATGATTTGGAAGGTGAAGCCAAGATGCTCGCCGCCGTTCACCCAGTCGCGGATGAAGATGACGGTGGTAAGCGCAGCGACGACCTCGACTACGAACATCACCGGGTTCTTCATCATGACCCGCGGATCGAGCTTGGCGAAGGCCGAGCCAATGGCGGGCACGACGATCTTGGGATCGGTCAGAGACGTGACCGGCATCCGCTTGCGTATGCGCGAAGTTTCCATCGATTCGACTCCGTTAGCTTGGTCAGAACAAGGTGCCGGCGCTCATGGCGAGATGCTCGACGATCGGTCCAAGCGCGAGCGCCGGGAAGAAGGTGAGGCCGCCGATAATCACGATCACGCCGACAAGCAGGCCGACGAACAAGCCGCCATCGGTTGGGAAGGTCCCGGCAGAGGGCGGAACCGACTTCTTGGTCACGAGCGAGCCCGCAATGGCCATGGCCGGGATGATCATGAAGAAGCGGCCAACGAGCATCGCGACGGCGCCGGTGATGTTATAGAAATCAGTGTTGCCGGTGATGCCGCCGAACGCCGAGCCGTTATTGGCGGTGCTCGACGTGTACAAATAGAGCATCTCCGAGAAGCCGTGCGGGCCGGCGTTGCCGAGCTGCGTCAGCGCCTGCGGATTGATGGCGGCGACCGCCGTCCAGCCGAGCATCATCAGCGGCATGGCCAGGATGGCGAGCATGGCCATCTTGACTTCCTTGGCTTCGATTTTCTTGCCGACATATTCCGGCGTGCGGCCGACCATCAGTCCGGCGATGAAGATCGTAATCACGACGAACAGCAGCATG
>JAENXG010000115.1 GCA_016649675.1 Methyloceanibacter sp. | reverse complement strand
TTCCAAGGTTGAGTGATTTGGCCATCGGGCTCGCTGCGAATAATCGTGTCCATATCGGCTCCTCCTTCCATTTAGGGGAGGAGAAGCTTGAGCGCGCTTGCTCAAGAACGGTGCACTATGTCCGCTTTGTGGGCGAAGCGGACAACGCAAAGCTAAATCACGTTCGTCGAATGTCGCCGACTGACCCGCACCGGACATCTGTCCCAGCTGCTTCGCGTATTTCACCGGGCCTGCCTTCAATCCAACTGGCCTTGCCTAACGACTTGCGCGAAGGAACAGGCATATTGGCCCAGGTGTTTAGGGGTAGTAGTCTCTCCAAGGGACAGCCAACGACGCTACGTTCGAGGGGGAAATGCGTCGAGGGGTCAAAGCGTTCGAAGACTCTAATTGGCGGGGCGAGTTGGCTTGGTTGCTCCTGCGGGTCATCGCGGACCTTTCACCCTGCACAACGACCTCACTTATCGCCCACGTCTCGGGCGGCAACCCCCCGTCAGAACTCGGGCGCGCCGTGCCCGATTCACATACGCGAGAGCTTATTTTAGACACCCTTCTAAAACTCGAAATCCTCGACTTTATCCAGTCTTCCCAGGAGCAAATCGTCCTAACGGATAAAGGAAGGCGAGGCTGGAAGGAATCGGCGGTCCCCACTTTGCAGCCTCGCAGCTCCTACTTCGCTTTCTTAAGAGCGCTCACGCTGGCCGAATACAGCCCGCGCCTAAGACGGCTCTGCCAGGACTGTTCTGCCGCAGCCCGCCTAGTCGCGCAGCGCGTTCTGCAAATGAATGGTGATCGAGCACGACGAGCATCGGGTATTGCAATCCAAATATGGAAGCGCAACGCCGCCTCGATGATTGGGTCCAAAGCGACAGCCCTGGTCGTTATGGTGACGCGGCTCGGGAGGTTAAGTTGCGCTCGTGCGCAAGCCTTGGGCATTGTTCTCGGGAACTGGCTAAGGCAGACCAGAGCTCTGCTATGGACGTGGGCGAAAGACATTCGCCTTCCCCGAAATGCCAAGCACGCTGGCCGTGGTTGGCCCATAATCCTTGGGGCTGCTCTCTCGGTGGTAGCCCTATCAATCGCGGGGGGCGTCACCTTCCTATCGCACCAAAGTCCCGAGACCGCCGTAGGCGGGGCCACAGATTGGTTCTTTGGCTGGCCAGACCGCTCCAGCTCGATTGCGGATGCAGCCGAGCCTGACGCGCCGAGAAAACTGATCACCCGTACAGAAGCAATCGGCACGACAGCGCCAAGCGATATTGATCGAAAGCCTGCCGAAACGGCCGCTACGGAGCCTAGCAGTATCGAGCAACCTGCCGGCGGACTCGACGCTACGCCGGCTGTCACCGAGCAAACTGCCGTTGACCCCATCGTCGCGACCATTCGTTCGCAGCTTGCAGTCCCCGCACTGCGCAAAGGCGTTCCATCCCAAGATCTCGCGGCGCTTCAATCCTTCTATTTGGAGCGCAATGGCCCCGCGCTTTGGATGACTGGCACGGGCTTTACCGCCAGAGCCCAGGCCGTCATTAGCGAGATACAAAACGCCGATGAGTGGGGTCTCTCCGCCGCCGCGTTCGACCTGCCGCCCGCAGGCAACCTGCCGGTAACCGCTGAGGCTCAGGCCGGCGATGAGATCAAGCTTGGACTTGCCATTCTGCAATATGCGCGCTCAGCCCGCGGTGGACGCCTGTCGCCATCGCGGACTAGCAACCTGCTCGATCAAAGGCCGCACGTTCTCGATCCCAAGACCGTCCTGATCGAGATTTCAGCTTCGCCTGCGCCGGATGCCTATTTGCGGTCCCTCCATCCCAAGCAGGAACAGTTTGAGCGGCTGCGCCAAGCGCTCCTCAAAGCGCGCGCCGAGAGCGAAGCCCGCGGCAAGAGGCCGGCCAATGAGCGCGACATTCAGCTTCTCATCATCAATATGGAGCGCTGGCGCTGGATGCCCGCCGAGCTTGGCTCCTATTACGTCTGGGACAACATTCCGGAGTTCGTCGCCCGCGTCGTCAAGCACGGCAAGACCATCTATGTGGAGAAGACCATTGTCGGGCAGCCCAAATATCCGACACCGATCTTCTCCGCCGAGATGCGCTCCATTGTGTTCAACCCTGAATGGACGGTGCCGGAGACCATCATCAAGGAAGATCTGAAGCCTGCCTTGCAGCAAGGCGGCTTCTTTGGCGGGCCAAGCACGGCAATCCTTGAGGAGCATGGCCTCAAGGTGAGCTACGCGGGGCATCCCGTGGACGCCAACAGCGTCGACTGGGTTAATGCAAACATCTGGCAATATACCTTCACCCAAGCGCCTGGGCCTGACAACGTCCTCGGCACGCTGAAGTTCAACTTTCCGAACAAGCACGCCATCTACATGCACGACACGGTGCAACCGGAGCTGTTTGCTGAGACCGAGCGCACCTTGAGTCATGGCTGCATTCGCGTGCATGAGCCCGACCGTCTCGCCGCGCTCCTGCTTGCCGAGGACCAGGGTTGGTCGGCCCAGCAGGTCAAGACCATGCTCGCAACGGGTAATAACAGCGTAGTTATGCTGAACCGGCCCGTGCCGGTGCATCTCACTTACTTCACCGCTGTTGTCGACGAACAGGACAAGGTGCAGACCTTTGCCGACATCTATGGGCTCGACAGCAAGATGGGCTCGGCGCTGTTCGGCAATGCGATCAAGTTCGATGCGCCCACGACAGAGGCCATGGCCGGAGGGGGGCAACAGAAGCGAAGCGCGTGGAACTCCGGCAGGGGCGGCCTCACCGATTCCATATCGGGCCTATTCGATAACTAGAGACCCGTCGTGGGACTTCCTCATGTCAGGGCCTAAGGCCGTTTTGCACCAGAAAGGTCATCCGAGGGCTTGAGAAATGAGTTCGATGCCCTCCGCCGACCTTGCTGGAGGGTTCTGGCGGCCAGTTGGGGGGCCTTGGCCAGGACTGAGCAAGGAACAGCGGGAGAGGACCAAAGGCAAGCGGCTTCCGATCTCTGGCACGAAGGGCGGCTGAACTGGCGAAAGAGCCGAGCGAGCATCGCCCCCCAGGGGGGCCTAAACGCTCATCGGGTCTCGTGGTGCCGGGTGCCCAAGAAGTCGGTGCGGCTCTACTGGGGCGCCCTTTCGACATCAAGAGCGGCCCCTCTGGGAGCTTGCGGGAACCCGCAGCTGTCTCGGTCGTTTGAGCAGAGGAGGCTAAACTATCGGGGGATAATCGATGCGCGACATCCGTGGCGACCTGCAAGACCGTGCTCACTTGCTTGAGGAGCAGATCAACACTGCGCAAGCTCAATTCGAAAGGCTCATCGAGCAGTTCAAGGCGGAACACAACAACAGAATTGACGACCTGACGACTGAGCTTGATGCCGTGAAGGCCCTCATGGGGGTCGAGGATCGACGGCTTGGCGGCACACCGTCCGCGCCTAAAGCGCAGCCGCAACCGCAGCGCCCCCAACCGCAGCCGCGGCAGTCCCAGCAGTCGCTTGCGGATTTTCTTGTCCGCAAACTGAGCGAGGTCGGTGCCATGTCACGAGCCGATCTTTGTCGTTTGACCGTGCAGGAGGGTTATTTTGCCGACGGCGACAGCGCCGAGCGTGGCGTGCACGCGACTCTTCTGCATGTCGTCAAGGCAGGCCTCATACGACAATTGCCGAACGGAAATTTCGCGCCCCTCACTGTCGTGGATACAATAAGGCTCAGACAGGCGATCTAAGCCTCCCGGGCATTTTACGACGGTTCAAGACCGCGGGCGGCGCGGAGCTAGGTGGGTGCTTTCGAGTGAAAGGCTCGACCCCGTCACCGGAAAAGAGCCGATGACGATATAGCGGCCACAGCCCGCATCCCAAACCCGGCGCCCCGACTCCGATGAGATGCATCTTGAGATTGGCCGGCAATCTCGATCAAGGCATCGCCACCTTGAAGCCTCGGATCGAAGAGGTGCGTTCGTCTTCGTGCGGTCGAGGCCCGATTCCGACTCGGTAGCACAAACGCTCGATAATCTGTTCCTACGCTATGCGAGCTTCAGCACTGGCCACGTGCTGCTTCACGGCGATGAAGCTGTCAGGTGTGACCGAAATGGAATCGATGCCGCAATTAACGAGAAACTCCGCAAAATCGGGACGATTGCTCGGAGCTTGCCCGCATAGCCCTACCTTAACGCCCGCCTGGTGGGCGTGCTCGATGACCGTGCGAATCATCCATTTGACCGCCTCGTTCTGCTCGTCGAAGAGATTGGCGAGCAGCTCGGAGTCGCGATCAACGCCGAGCGTCAGTTGCGTCAAATCGTTGGAGCCGATCGAGAAGCCATCAAAGCGCTCGGCGAAGGCCGCAGCGAGAATGACATTCGAAGGAATCTCGCACATCACATAGACCTCAAGCCCGCTTTCGCCGCGGGTAAGACCATTTTCTGCCATCACCTCAAGCACACGGTCGGCCTCGTCGGGAGAGCGGCAGAAGGGGATCATCACCACGACATTGGTAAATCCCATCTCCTCCCTCAAGCGCCGGATGGCGCGGCATTCCAGCGCGAACCCATCTCGATATTGCGGAGAGTAGTAACGCGAGGCGCCACGGAAGCCGATCATCGGATTTTCCTCTTTCGGCTCGAACTCGGCGCCGCCGATGAGGCCAGCGTATTCATTCGTTTTGAAATCGCTCATCCTGATGATGACGGGCTTTGGGTAGAGGGCGGCGGCAATGCGCGCGAGCCCCAAGGAGAGCCGGTCAACGAAGTAGTCCGGCTTGCGCTCATAGCCGCGCGTGAGCTCGGCAATGGCAGCCATGGCTTTCTCATCTGTCAGCGCGTCGAAATGGACGAGGGCCATGGGGTGCACCCTGACCTGATTGGCAATCACAAATTCCATCCGAGCAAGCCCTACCCCGTCCGCCGGCAACCGCCACCAACGAAACGCGGCTGCAGGATTGGCCAAGTTCAGCATGATCTTGGTTTTCGTGCTCGGGACGGCGGTTACATCGACCTCCTCGGTGATGACCTCGGCGATGCCCTCGTAGACGAATCCCTCGTCTCCTTCGGCGCAGGAGACCGTGACATATTGCTCCGGTTGCAGCACCTTGGTGGCATCCCCTGTGCCGACGATCGCCGGAAGCCCGAGCTCCCGGCTGACGATAGCGGCGTGGGACGTACGCCCCCCGCGATCTGTGACGATCGCTGCTGCCCGTTTCATGATCGGCACCCAGTCGGGATTGGTGGTGGTGGTTACCAGCACTGTGCCTGGCACAAAGCGGTCGATATTCTTGGGATCGCGGATCAGGCAGACGGGCCCCGAGACAACGTCCCCGCCGATGCTTAGGCCCGAGGTCAGCTTCTGGCCCTTGCGCGCGATTTTGTAGGTCCGCTGCAGGCCGCTTGCCGCCCGCGACTGCACAGTCTCCGGGCGCGCTTGCACGATGAAGAGCGCGCCGCTTCTCCCATCCTTCGCCCATTCGACGTCCATGGGCCCGCCGTAATGACGCTCAATGGCGCAGATCGAGCGGGCGAGCTCCAGAATCTCAGCGTCGGTCAGAACGAAGGCGGAGCGCTCGGCGGGAGTGGTCTCGACGTTGCGCGTTGGCTGCTCGCTTGCCCCCGTGTAGATCATTTTGAGTGCTTTACCACCGCACTGCTTGTGAACGATTGGCTTGAGGGCAGCATCGCCGAGTAGAGTCTTGAAGACCTGATATTCGTCGGGATCGACGGCTCCTTGCACGACATTCTCGCCGAGCCCCCACGCGGCGTTGATCAGCACAACGCGATCAAACCCCGTTTCGGTGTCTATCGAAAACGCCACACCCGCGCCTGCAAGGTCCGACCGCACCATCTGTTGCACGCCAACGGAAAGGGCCACTTTGAGGTGATTGAAGCCTTTGGCCTCGCGATAGCTGATGGCGCGGTCAGCGAAGAGAGAGGCGAAGCAGCGGAGGCAGGCGTCAAGAAGTACAGCCTCGCCTCTGACATTTAGAAAACTTTCGTGCTGACCGGCAAAGCTTGCCTCGGGCAGGTCCTCGGCAGTGGCGCTCGAACGCACGGCTACGTCCGGCTTGTCCACTCCAAGGCGCTCCGACAGATCCCGGTAGGCTTGGCGGATTGGGGCTGCGAGATCCTCTGGCCACTCGCCTTTTTCTATCGCCGCTCGGATTGCCGCGCCGATTTCGGCGACGGAGAGTTTTCCCTCTTTGAGTTCAGCGAGCTGCGACGCAATCCACCGTCCGAGGCTGTTTGCTTCGATGAAGTGCCAGTAGCCCTCGGCAGTGATGGCGAAGCCAGGCGGCACCTTGATGCCATAACGCCCAAGATTGCGCACCATCTCTCCAAGGGAGGCGTTCTTGCCTCCGACGGACGCCACGTCGCCGATCGCTATTTCCTCGAACCAGCGAGTATAGCTGGAGACTGTTCCTGCCTTCACGGCGTCCTCGATGAATGCACCCACGCGCCATGCGCTCAAAGCCAAATAGGCGAACGTATGATCCTGCTTAGAGCAAGGTTTACGAGTCTTGTCCCGTCTATCATGAGTCGGGGTAACGCTATCGCGGCCTACCCTTACCTTCTGCGGCAGCGATTGAGCTGGGACTGCCATCGACCTAGCGTGGAGTCGGCTTGGACATCGGTCTCAGGCGAGCTCGGATATGCTGCCTCGATGCGATCCTTGCGTGCCCGGAAACCGGAGAATTGGCGATTCGCCCCAAGGGTGCCAATGTGGTTAGGCGGCGGACCTCGTAAATGACCGACAAGTGAAAATGGAACGAGTAGCAAAAAGGCGATCGATCCACACTGCACGGCGCACAGCGACATGGCCGCGCGATTTCATTTGGGGTGTCTCTACCTCAAGTTTCCAGATCGAAGGTGCAACCCGCGAGGACGGCCGGGGCTTAAGCATATGGGACACCTTCTGCGCGGCTGGCCGGGTTGCCAATCATGATACCGGCGACATCGCCTGTGACCACTACCATCGCTACGCCGAGGACGTGGCGTTGATGAAGAGCCTAGGCGTGCAGGCGTATCGTTTTTCAGTTGCCTGGCCTCGCCTTCTGCCCGAGGGGCGCGGGTCCGCGAACGAAGCCGGATTGGCCTTCTACGACCGGCTCATCGATGCGTTGCTGGAAGCTCGCGTTGAGCCCTGGCTATGCCTTTATCATTGGGATCTACCGCAGGCTCTCGACGATCTCGGTGGCTGGACGGTTCGGGATGCGGCAGGCTGGTTCGCCGATTATGCCATGCTCGTTGCGCGCCGCTATGGCGATCGCGTGAAGCGTTTCGCGACCTTCAACGAGCCGTCAGTCTTCACCCTGTTCGGCTACGGCTTCGGCGACAGCGCCCCCGGACTGTCGGGGCCGGAGAAGATCTTGCCGGCCATCCACCACGTGAACCTCGCCCATGGCGCCGCGGTCGATGTGTTGCGCGCCCTCGTGCCGAAGGCCTCGATCGGCACCATCCACAACTACCAGCCGTTCCGGCCGGCGACACCGGCCGACGCGGAGGCCGCGGAGCTGTTTGCGGCCTATTGGAATAGAGCCTTCCCCGATCCGCAATGTCTCGGCGCCTATCCGCCGCGCCTCGCCGAGGCGATCGCGCCCTATGCGAAGCCTGGCGATATCGCACGCATCTGCCGCCCCGTGGACTGGTTCGGGCTCAACCATTACTCGCCGATCTATGCGAGCGCGGATGCCGCCGCACCGCTCGGCTTCCGCTTCGGCGCGGCGCCGCCCGAGCAGTTGCGGTCGCCCATCGATTGGCCGATCGCTCCGGAGGCCTTCCGCGACACGCTGATCGAGGTCAGCGCGCGCTACCGCTTGCCGATCTATGTGTTGGAGAACGGCTTCGGC
>JAENXG010000310.1 GCA_016649675.1 Methyloceanibacter sp. | reverse complement strand
GCGGCTGCGAATTTCGCCCCCGAGCGGAGCTGAACGGGCCTCGACGCCGGTCTGCCGGTCACCCTGTCATCGCCGCCAGCGCTTTTCGCGGCGCGCAGCGCTGCGGCACTTGCTAAAGCTCCGCACGGCGGCGGATCCTGTCGGCAAACCGTGCCCGCGAGCGCGCCATGAGCAAAAAAACACCATAATCAGCTAGTTGGTTGGCTGCAGTCTGGGCTGGCGTTGCCAGCTCCGATGATTTTGGCGGAGGGACGGGCTTTTGGCGCGCGAGGGGGACGGTCTTTGAGGGGTAGCATGTCCGGTCCGGTCGAGCCGTTGCGAGCTCAGGGACGCCTTGGGGCCTCGGGGCGCTTTGGGGCCTCGGGAGGCCTTGAGACCCCGACACGTGGCGTGTCGGGCGCGCTCGCGGGCCTTCTCTGCCTCGTTCTCACGGCAAGCCTGCTCGGCGGCTGCGGCTCCTTCTGGGGCAAGAAGGAGATTACCGAGAACACCGACCCTCCCGATGTCATCTACGGCAAGGCCGACAGGATGATCAACAAGGGCTCCTACGACGCGGCGGCCAAGGAGTACGAAGAGGTCGACATCAATCACCCCTATTCGCAGGAGGCCCGCAAGGCCATCGTGATGGCGGCCTACGCCTATTACAAAGCCGGCAAATTTGACGACGCCGTCTCCGCCGCCGACCGCTACCTCACGCTGCACCCCGGAACCCAGGAATCGGACCTCGCGCAGAACATCATCGGCATGTCCTATTACGACCAGATGCTCGATCCGAAGCGCGATCAGACGAATGCCCGCAGGGCGCTCGAGGCCTACAATACGCTGCTGCAGCGCTACCCCAATTCGCGTTATGCGGCGGAGGCGACCAACCGGCAGCGGATCCTGCGCGATCTGCTGGCGGCGAGCGAGATGACGGTCGGGCGCTATTATCTCAAGCACAACAACTATCTTGCGGCGATCAACCGGTTCAAGACCGTGGTCACCGACTACCAGACGACGGAGCAGGTGGAAGAGGCCTTGATGCGCTTGACCGAGGCCTATATGGCGTTAGGCATCGTCAACGAGGCTCAAACGGCGGCTGCCGTGCTCGGCCACAACTTTCCGGACAGCAAGTGGTACAGCCACGCCTACAGTCTCTTGGGCCAGCAGGGCGTAGAGCCGCAAGAGCACGAGGGGTCGTGGATCACCCAGACCTGGAAGGGCAACGGCAAGCCCGCCTAGAGCATGATCCGGAAAAGTGGGACCCGGTTTTCCGACATGCTCAAACCAAAAGCTTAGAGGGCTATCGCTATAGCGCTCTAAGGATGGCGCCATGCTAGCCGCCCTGTCGATCCGCGACATCGTCCTGATCGACAAGCTCGATCTCGAATTCAGCAAAGGCCTGTCGGCTCTCACCGGCGAAACGGGCGCCGGCAAGTCGATCCTGCTCGACGCCTTCTCGCTCGCCATCGGCGCCAGAGGCGATGCCTCGCTGGTGCGCCGCGGCGCGTCCCAAGGCCAGGTAACGGCGAGCTTCGATCTCGATCCCGGCCATCCCGTGTTTGCGCTCCTGGCCGCGAACGGCATCGAGGGCGAGGACAGTTTGATCCTGCGGCGGGTGCAGGGAGCGGACGGCAGGAGCCGCGCCTTCATCAACGACATCGGCGTGAGCGTGCAGCTCTTGCGGCAGGTGGGCCAGGCACTGGTCGAGATCCATGGGCAGCACGACGATCGCGCCCTGATCGACCAGAGCGGCCACCGCGATCTCGTCGATGCCTTTGGGGCCTTAAGCGGCGAGGCGGCCCGCGTGGCTGAGACCTATGCGGCCTGGCAGGGGGCCGAGGCTGAGCGGGCGCGCCAGGCGAGCGAGATCGCCGCATCGCGCGCCAATGCCGACTATGTGAGCCACGCGCTCGACGAGCTTCACTTGCTCAACCCTGAGCGTGGCGAGGAGGAGACCTTGGCGTCCCGCCGCCAATTGATGATGCACGCCGAGAAGATCGCGGCTGAGCTCAATGAGGCGCTCGACGCCCTGCAAGGGGAGGGGACCGACGGCGCCCGCCTGGCCGCAGCCCTTCGCCGCATCGAGCGCCAGGCCGCTGTTGGCGGCGCTGTGCTGGCCCTGGTGGTAGAGGCGCTCGAACGCGTGCTTGCCGAGACCAACACCGCGCGGGCCAGGATCGAAGAGGCGCTTGCCTTGACGGCCTTCGAGCCGAAGGAGCTTGAGCGCGCCGAGGAGCGGTTGTTTGCGCTGCGCGCGCTCGCCCGCAAGCACAAGGTCATGACCGACGATCTGCCCGCTCTTGTCGACAGGCTCGAAGCGGAGCTTGCCACGCTCGACCAGGGCGAGACGCGGGGCGCTGCGCTTGACCGCGCCGCGGACGCCGCGCGCAAGACCTATGAGACATCGGCCGTTACCTTGAGCAAGGCACGGAAACAGGCGGCCGAGCGTCTCGATGAAGAGGTTGCGCGCGAGCTCATCCCGCTCAAGCTCGACCGGGCGAGCTTCATCACCAAGATCGAGACCGTCCCCCTTGCCGAAGGCGGGCCGAGCGGCATCGACAGAATCGCCTTCTTTGTCAGGACCAACCCCGGCACCGAGCCAGGGCCGTTGATGAAGGTCGCCTCAGGCGGCGAGCTGGCCCGGTTCATCCTGTCACTGAAAGTCGTTCTTGCGGCCCGCGGCTCGGCGCCGACCCTCGTCTTCGACGAGGCCGATGCCGGCGTCGGCGGGGCCACGGCAGCCGCTGTGGGCGAGCGCCTGGCGAGGCTTGCGGCACGCGTCCAGGTCCTGGCCGTGACCCACGCCCCCCAGGTAGCGGCCCTTGCTGACGGCCATATGCTGATCGCCAAGGAGTCCGTGCATGGCCCCGAGGGCGAGGTCATGGCGACGCGCGTCGCCGTGCTCGAAGGCGCCCATCGGCGCGAGGAGATTGCGCGCATGCTGGCGGGCCAAACCATCACCGACGAGGCGCGTGCCGCGGCGATGAGGCTGATGAACCGGTCCGCTTGATGCGAGCATGAGCAAGGGCAAGACCAACAAGAAGGATCAGGGCCTTTCGGCTCAGGAGACGAAGCCTGTTGCCGAGCTCGACGAGGCGGAGGCGGCCGCAGAGCTCGCGCGGCTCGCCCGCGAGATCGCCCATCACGACGAACTCTATTACCGCAAGGACGAGCCTAAGATCAGCGACGCCGCCTATGACGACTTGCGGGCGCGGAACGAGGCGATCGAGGCCCGCTTTCCCCATCTCGTTCGCGACGACAGCCCGTCCTTGCGAGTGGGCGCGGCGCCGGTCGAGGCCTTCGGCAAGGTCGTGCACCGCGTGCCCATGCTCTCCCTCAACAATGTGTTCGACGACGAGGG
>JAENXG010000157.1 GCA_016649675.1 Methyloceanibacter sp. | reverse complement strand
TGGGACAGATATGGGACAGATTTGGTCAGGACTTGGCTAACCAATTGATTTCATTGGTACCCCCTAGGAGAATTGAACTCCTGTTTTCAGGTTGAAAACCTGACGTCCTAACCATTAGACGAAGGGGGCGCGCTCCGAGCCCCGTGATATAGAAAGCTTTGCTCCAGCCCGCAAGAACGCGCGGGCTATGGCCGGCTCGCCTGCGGGTCGGCCGCGTCCTCTATCATGAGCTCGACGCTTTCGCGGCCCTGCCAGCTCGTCCGGCGCAAGTGCCCGGTGATGTGAAGCGGCAGCCCCTCGCCTGCCAAGAGAAGTGCCCCTAACGGCGTGTCGGCCACGCGGAAGGCGCAAGCCTCGATGCGTGCCCCGTCAGAGGCGGAAAGCGTGCAGCGGACATGGAGACCCTTGATGCGGCGCACGCGGCTCAAGCGGTGGGCCGGGAAGACGAAGCGCGGCTCGGGGTGACCAGGCCCGAAAGGCCCGGCGCGATCGAGCAGGTCCATCAGCTCCTTGCTCGCGCCGCCGGAGGAAAGAGCGCCGTCAATGGCGAGATGGCGAATGGCCATGGCTTGGGCCACCGGTCTTGCCAGGCGCTCGAGCAGAAAGGCCTGCACCGCCTCTTGCTTGCGCCGCTCGAGCTTGAACCCTGCCGCCATGGCGTGGCCGCCGCCTTTGACGAGGAGCCCTTCTTGCAGGGCCGCCCTCACCGCGGCGCCAAGATCGACGGAGGCGATCGAGCGCGCCGATCCCGTGGCGGTGCCGTCAGGCTCCAACGCCGAGACAAAGGCTGGAAGACGGAAGCGCTCGGCGATGCGCCCTGCAATCAGCCCGAGCAGGCCCTTATGCCAGCCTTCGGCGCTGAGAAAGAGCAAAGGCTGATCGGACGAAGCGGCAAGGGAGGCTTCAGCAGCCGCGAAGGCTTCCTCGAGCATGCGCTCCTCGATCGCCCGCCGCTCGGTATTGAGAGCTTCGAGCTTGGCCGCAATCGCGCGCGCCTCGATCTCGTCGTCTGAAGCGAGCAGCCGCGCGCCGAGGCTCGAAGCGCCGATCCTGCCGCCGGCATTGATGCGGGGGCCTAAGATGAAGCCGAGCGTATAAACGCTCGGCGCTTCATCAATGCGGGCCTCGTCGGCAAGAGCGCGCAAACCTTGATTTTGCCTAAGCCGCATGACCTTGAGTCCCTTCGCCACGAACGCGCGGTTCGCTTCCTTCAGCGGCACCACGTCGCAAACCGTGGCGAGCGCTACGAGGTCGAGGAGGCTCAAGAGGTCAGGCTCGGTGCGGTCGCGATAATAGCCCTCGCGGCGGAGCACCCGCGTTGTGGCCACGAGGAACAGGAACACGACACCCGCGGCAGCGAGATGGCCTTGACCGGAGAGATCGTCCTGGCGGTTGGGGTTCACCACCGCGAAGGCCGGGGGCAGCGCCTCGTCGGCCTGGTGGTGATCGATGACGATAATCTCGGCGCCGCTTTCGTTGGCGGCAGCGATCGCAGCGTCTGCCGTAGTGCCGCAATCGACGGTAAGGATGAGGCGCGCGCCATCTTTGGCGAGGCCGGTGAGTGCCGCCGGCGTCGGCCCATAGCCCTCGGTGAGCCGGTCAGGAATATAGGTCACGACATCCTGCCCATGGGCGCGCAAGAAGCGCTCGATCAGGGCGACGGACGCCGCGCCATCGACATCGTAGTCGCCGAACACGGCGACGGGCTCGGCGTCCCTGATGGCTGAAGCAAAGCGCTCCGCTGCCCTCTCCATGTCTTGCAGGCGGGCCGGGTCGGGCAGAAGGGTGCGGAGGGACGGGTCGAGATAGCGGGAGACGGTGTGGGTGTCGGCGCCGCGGGCGGCAAGAACGCGGCCGAGCAGCTCCGGCAAGCCATGCGCCTGCGATATTGCCGTAGCGGCAAGCGCGCGCGCAGGATCGAGGCGCTCGACCCAGCGGCGTCCGCGCGCGGAATGCGCAACGCCAAGAAGCGCCGGCGTGGGTTCGCCTTCCAGTGTTTGATATTTCAGGGCCGCCGTCACGCCACGCTAATCCACTCGCTGATCTTCTTCCAATCGCGAGTGTAGCCGATTCGGGGCGCCCTCCCTGTCAGTCGAACTTGCTGATGTCGGGGTGCTCGGTCCTGATCCAGCGCACCGTGCGGGTCGAGGCGCGCATCACCACGGTATGGGTGAAAATCGCCTCCCTGGTGAAACGCACGCCTTCGAGCAAAGAGCCATCGGTGATGCCGGTGGCGGCAAAGGAGAGATCGCCCATGATCATATCGCGCATGGTATATTTGCGGCCGAGATCGACAATGCCCGCGGCACGGGCGCGCGCGCGATGCTGCTCGTTCGCCGCCACCAGCCTCCCTTGCATCTGGCCACCGATGCAGGCGAGCGCCGCGGCCGCGAGCACGCCTTCGGGCGCGCCGCCAGTGCCCATATAGATGTCGATGCCGGTCTCCAACGGCTCCGTCACGTGGATCACGCCGGCAATGTCGCCATCGCCGATGAGGCGAAGGGCGGCACCCGAGGCGCGCACCTCCTCGATCAGCTTGGCGTGGCGCGGGCGGTCGAGGATGCAGACGGTGATCTCGCTCACCGGCACGCCCTTGGCCAAAGCGAGCGCCTTGAGATTATCGGCGGGAGACGCGTCGAGATCGACCAGGCCTTCGGGGAAGCCCGGGCCGATGGCGACCTTGTCCATGTAGATGGTGGGCACCTTCAACAGGCTGCCGCGCTCGGCCATGGCCAGCACCGAGAGCGCATTGGGGAGCGCTTTGGCGCACAGGGTCGAGCCCTCCACGGGATCGACCGCAAGATCGACCTTATGTCCCGCTCCCCCGCCGGCGCCGACGGTCTCGCCGATATAGAGGAGCGGCGTCTCGTTCTCTTCGCCTTCACCGACGACGACCACCCCTTCGATCGGCAGGCGCGCGAGCTCCCGGTACATGGCGGCAGCGGCAGCCTCGTCAGCGGCGGCCTCGTTGCCACGGCCACGCCATAGAGCCGCAGCCACGGCCGTCGCCTCGGTCACGCGAACGATGTCGAGCGCCAAAGCGCCGTCGAGCTCGGTCCTGGCCGCAGCCTTCAACACGTTCGATCCTCCCTGCCCTCACGCGATCTTTAGTCGTCACGTGTAGGGTTAGACATTCACTATCACAGTTTTTCGATGCGGATCATCTGTGGCTTCGCATCGACATTACCGTCCCGCTCGATCCCGGCCAAAGCCTTGCGGATCGCGGCCTCCGTGGTTTGATGGGTGATCATCACCACGGCGGCCGGCGATCCTTCATGCCGCCGCTTGAAGCCAGGTAGCTCGGCGCGACGGCGGCGCTGGACGATGCTCTCGATGGAGATCCCCTGCTCCGCCATGCGGCCGGCAATCGCGGCGAAAGCGCCGGTCCGATCATAGACCGAGAGCCGGATATAATAACCGCCTTCGTGCGCCCGCATCTGCGCCTTCTTGTAGGGCTTCAGATTTTTGGCCTTGGTGCCGAAGGGCGGCAGGATAAGGCCGCGGGCGATGTCGAACAGGTCGCTCGTCACGGCGGAGGCCGTGGGGCCGCCGCCAGCGCCGGGCCCGATCAGCATGACGTCGCCCACGAAGTCGCCGTCGATGGCGACGCAATTGGACACGCCGTCGACCTCGGCGATGGCCGTGTCCTTCGGCACCATGGTCGGATGCACGCGCTGCTCGATGCCGCTCTCGGTGCGAAGTGCCACGCCCAGGAGCTTGATGCGGTAGCCAAGATCGCCGGCAGCCTCGATATCGGCCGGCGTGATTGTCTCGATGCCCTCGACATAGATGGACTCGAAGCTCGCGCGCGTGCCGAAGGCAAGGCTCGTCAGGAGAGCGAGCTTATGGGCGGTGTCGAACCCGCCGATATCGAAGGTGGGATCGGCTTCGGCATAGCCCTGCGTCTGCGCCTCCTTCAACACATCGGCGAAGCTCCTGCCCTCCTGCTCCATGAGGGTGAGGATGTAATTGCAGGTGCCGTTGAGGATGCCGTAGACGCGGGAGATGTCATTGCCTTGCAGGCTCTCGCGGATGACCTTGACCACGGGGATGCCGCCGGCGACGGCCCCCTCGAAGTTGAGCGCCACGCCGTTCTTCTCGGCAAGCGCAGCGAGGCTCACGCCGTGATGGGCAAGGAGTGCCTTGTTAGCGGTGACGACGTGCTTGCCCGAGCTGAGCGCCGCCTCCACTGCCTGCTTGGCCACGCCCCCCTCGCCGCCGATCAGCTCGACGAAGACGTCGATCTCCGGATCCTTGGCGAGAGCGACCGGGTCTTCTACGAAGCGGAAGCCAGAGATGTCGGCGTCGCGGTTCTTGTGCCGGTTGAGCGCCGACACGGCGACGACCTCGAGCGGGCGCCCGGCGCGCGCGGCGAGCGTGTCCTTGCGCGCCGCGAGGAGCCGCAACAGACCGCTGCCGACGGTGCCGACCCCGGCGAGCCCAAGCTTCAATACATGCGTCATCGGAGGATCAGAACGACCGATTCGCCTTAGAGGCAATGGGAATGACGTTGTGCATGGTCTTGGCGGATTCGGAGAGGAACTTCCGAATGTTGCGGGCGGCTTGGCGGATACGCTGCTCGTTCTCCACGAGCGCGATGCGGACGTAGCCCTCGCCATACTCGCCGAAACCCACCCCGGGCGAGACGGCGACCGAGGCTTTTTCGAGGATGAGCTTGGAGAATTCGAGCGAGCCGAGATGAGCGAACATCTCGGGGATCGGCGCCCAGGCGAACATGGTGGCGGGCGGCGACGGGATCGGCCAGCCAGCCCGCGTCAGGGCATCGACCAGGCAATCGCGGCGGCGCTTATAGATCGCGCGGATCTCATCGATGCAGTCTTGCGGGCCGTTCAGCGCCGCGGTGGCAGCGACCTGGATCGGAGTATAGGCGCCATAATCGAGATAGGACTTCACGCGGGTGAGCGCATGGATCAGGCGCTCGTTGCCGACGGCGAAGCCGACGCGCCAGCCGGGCATGGCGTAGGTCTTGGAGAGCGTCGTGAACTCCACCGCGATGTCCATGGCGCCCGGGACCTGCAGGATCGAGGGGGGCGGCTCGCCGTCGAAATAGATCTCGGCATAAGCAAGATCGGAGAGCACGATCAGCTCGTGCTTCTTGGCGAAGGCGACCACCTCCCGATAGAAGTCGAGATCGGCGACAACGGCCGTGGGATTGGCAGGATAATTGAGGACGAGCGCCGACGGCTTCGGCACCGAGTGGCGCACCGCTTTGTCGAGCGAGGTCATGAACTGGGAGTCCGTGCTCGCCGGCAGATGCCGGATGACGCCGCCCGACATGATGAAGCCGAACTCGTGGATGGGATAAGTCGGGTTCGGCACGAGAATCACGTCGCCGGGAGCGGTGATCGCCTGGGCAACGTTGGCGAAGCCTTCCTTGGAACCGAGCGTGGCCACGACCTGCGTGGCGGGATCGAGCTTCACGCCGAAGCGCCGCGCATAATAAGCGGCTTGCGCCTTGCGCAACCCCTGAATTCCCTTCGAGGCGGAGTAGCGGTTGGTGCGGGGATCGCGCACCGTCTCAACCAGCTTGGCCACGATATGCTCGGGCGTCGGCATGTCGGGATTGCCCATGCCGAAATCGACGATGTCGTCGCCGCGGGCGCGCGCCTCGGCCTTGAGCTTGTTCACCTGCTCGAAGACGTAAGGCGGCAGCCGTTTGATTCTGTGGAAATCGCTGTTCACGTATGCGCGGGTCCCCATTCCCCGATCAGAACCCGAAAGAGTATCCCACTTGAACCATAGAAACCGGCCGCGGGGCAAGCAGCTCCCGCCTAAACAGACCGGCTGC
>JAENXG010000456.1 GCA_016649675.1 Methyloceanibacter sp. | reverse complement strand
GGAACACCATTAGCCCGCATTCCCCGGATGAACCACTGAACTGCACCGATCTCACGCCGATTCAGATATAGGCATCAGCATCTTATCCTGGATCGAGTGAGGCGATCATGGCGCACCCAGCGGGTGAATCGGAATCGGACGCTCCTCGGCTTAATTTTGACCGGCGCCTCAAGTTAGAGTTCCACGGTTCCAGCGTCACCTCTGATGCTGGTCTGCTGCCGTTCCGGGAGCTGGATGACGTGCTCGGCCTGATGGTAATCGCGGGGCAAACTCTGGCTGATGCACGCACCGGCAGGAACGGTCGGCATGATCTGATCGGAATGCTGCGGCAGTCTGTGTTCGGTCGCCTTGCCGGATACGAGGACGTGAACGACGCCGACCGGCTCGGGCGCGATCCGGCGATGCGCTGGATCGTTGGCGGTCGTGCTGCAACGAAGCAGGCAGCCTCTACCAGCCAGATGGGACGCTTCGAGACCGAGTGGCTTGCGAATGATGCGAACCTTGTCGCGCTCGCCGATCTCGGCGGCCGATGGATTGACCGGGTGCACAGCCGCTGTCCGCTGAACGGCATCGTGCTCGACATGGACTCAAGTGTCAGCGAGACCTATGGCAACCAGGAAGGCACCGCCTTCAACGGCCACTTCGCCTGCACCTGTTATCATCCGCTGTTTGTGTTCAATCAGTTCGGCGATCTGGAACGCTGCGCGTTGCATTCAGGCAACGTCCATTCGGCCCACGGTTGGAAGGAAGTGCTGGAACCGGTCGTGGCCCGCTATCGGGGCAAGTTCAAGCGCCGTTACTTTCGCGCCGATGCCGCCTTTGCGAACCCGGAGGTCTACGAGTTCCTGGAGGACGAAGAGTTCAAGTATGCGATCCGACTGCCTGCCAATCAGATTCTTCAACAGAAGATCGGCTACCTGCTCAAGCGCCCTGTCGGTCGTCCTCCGAGCGAGGTCCGACGGTACTACGCCAACTTCAGCTATCAGGCGCAAAGTTGGAAGACACCGCGCCGCGTGGTTGCCAAGGTCGAGTGGCCCCCGGGCGAGCTTTATCCCCGCGTTGGCTTCATCGTCACCAACCTGTCGCGACCAGCCGAGCGGGTCGTCGCCTTCTACAACAAGCGCGGGACGTGCGAGCAATGGATCAAGGAAGGCAAGGGCGCCATCAAGTGGACGCGGCTGTCATGCTGCTCGTTCGCCGCCAACGCCGTGCGTCTTCAGCTTCATGCGCTGGCCTACAATCTCGCCAACTTCATGCGGACACTGGCCCTGCCGGAGGCAATCAAGCACTGGTCGTTGACCGGCCTGCGGGAAAAACTCGTCAAAATTGGTGCCAAGGTCGTGCGCCATGGCCGCTACGTTATCTTCCAGATGGCCGAGGTCGCGGTGCCGAGGGGATTGTTCCACGAGATTCTGCGGCTGATCGCGGAACTACGACCACAGCCACCACCAGCGCCTGCGTGAGACGCCGATGGTCATGCGTTCAAGAGCAACTGATGGCAGGAGTGTGTCCAAATGCCAGCGAAAATGGCCAGATCAGCCCCCGACCACCGTCCGGGCTGCCCGAGGTGACGGTAGCTGTCCGAATTGCGCTTCTGCCTTGCAGGGAGCCAGGGAAACCGCGAATATCCAAGCCGGTTCCGGGGTCATCTGGAGAATCCCGGATCAAGGTGCCAGCGGAGCCAAATCGCGTTCGGCATCTGACGGTTCGGCTTGTGAAGTCACAAGATGATTAAGCCGGTGCCCGGCCCGAGCGGCCTTCGCAGTCAAATAACGGCGATTGTCCGCATTGATCGGCGCCTCAAGCGCCATCCGTCCCGTAATCTCGATTCCAGATTTGGCGAGACCGTCGAGCTTGGCTGGATTATTCGTCAGGAGCACGACGCGATTGCACTCGAGCATCTGCAGCATACGGGCAGCAATGCCGTAGTCGCGCTCGTCGTCATCGAAACCAAGCGTCGTGTTGGCATCAACCGTGTCGAGCCCATCGTCCTGCATTTGATAGGTCCGCATCTTGTTGGCGAGGCCAAGCCCGCGGCCCTCTTGCGGCAAATAAAGGACGATGCCGCCGCCTATTTCTTCGAGGCGCTTAAGCGCGAGATTGAGTTGATCGCCGCAGTCGCATCGCCGCGAGCCGAATACGTCACCGGTGAGACAGGCGGAGTGC
>JAENXG010000569.1 GCA_016649675.1 Methyloceanibacter sp. | reverse complement strand
TGGTGCGCTCCGTCGCATTGTTGTAGATCTGCTCGTTGGGACGGGTGGACAGGAAGCAGCCGAAGGAATGGCAGATGGGGATGAGGCCCTCGAGCGCCATGCCGCCCGCTTGCGAGACCATGTCCATCTCGGCGATGCCGCCGCTTCATGGAAAGTCGCGGAGCGACCCCGCAAGGAACGGTTCTCGTGTTTGCGCCCTTGCGCTAGTGAAGACTAGTTCTCGAGCGGATAAGCGGCCTCGACGACATAGGGTCCGCCGCCCACGGAATTGCGCGAGGAGTAAAGCACAAAGCGGCTGACGGTGAAGGTCTCGGCCGCGATTCCCCCTTGGCGCTCGAGATAAGCGGCGACGGCATCGGGGCGCGCTCCCCGCAGTCTTGCAAGAGTGACATGCGGCTTGAAGTTGCGGCCCTCCGGCGGCAGTCCCCCGTCGCGCGCCGCACGCTCATTGGCCCGGCGCAAAGTATCGAGCCCGTCCGATGGCGCGATGCCGGCAAAGATCGCCCGCGGCTTCCCGCCACCGAAACTGCCAAGGCCGTTCAGTCTGAGCTCGAACGGGGCCGCCACGATCTCGCTCAAGGCGAGCGTGAAGTCCCGCGCCGTCGCCCCATCCACATCGCCGATGAAGCGGAGCGTCAGGTGATAGTTGTCGGGATCGATCCAGCGCGCGCCGCTCAAGCCCGAGCGGAGCAGGATGAGGCGCTCGGCAACGCTCTCTGGGATCTCGATTGCGGAAAAGAGCCTTGGCATTGGCGGGGAACTCGCTTGACGAAGTCAGATCACGGGCACGGGTTGGGATAGTCAAGATGGATCTGCTCGATCTCCGCAAGCAGATGCTCTGGAAGCTTTAGGCTTGCCGCGGCGATATCCGTCTTGAGCTGCTCCATGGAGGTCGCCCCGATGATGGCGCTCGTCACGAAAGGCCGTGAGGCGGCAAAGGCGATCGCCATCGCGGCCGGGTCGACGCCGTGGCGCCGGGCAAGAGCGACATAGGTCGAGATCACCTTCGGACCATTCCCCATCTCATAGCGGCCGAGACGGTTGAACAGGGTCTTGCGCGACAGCGGCGGCAAAGCACCTCCCTCATATTTCCCGGTTAGGTAGCCTTGGCCGAGAGGCGAGTAGGCAAGAAGGCTCACCTGCTCGCGGTAGAAGATCTCGGAGAGGCCGCTCTCGAAGGACCGGTTGACGAGGTTGAAGGCGTTCTGGATCGAGACGGGGCGCGGCAGCTCATGCTGCTCTGCGGCCTTGAGGAAGGTCATCACCCCCCAGGGCGTCTCGTTGGAGAGGCCCACGAACCGCACCTTGCCGTCCTGCACGAGCTTGGCCAGGACGCCGAGGATCTCGTGGATGGGGTGCGTATCGCCTTCGAGATGCAAATAGTCGAGGCCCTCGAAGATGCGCATCGGCCGGTCCGACCAATGGAGCTGATAGAGGTCGATATAATCGGTCTTGAGGCGGGCAAGACTTGCCTCGACCGCCTCCACGATCTGGGCGGCGCTTTGCCGCGTCGGTGACCGATCCTTGCGCAGCCAAGTCATCTTGCCG
>JAENXG010000556.1 GCA_016649675.1 Methyloceanibacter sp. | reverse complement strand
CGCTGGTATTCTCTCCCCGGACCGGGCCCCGAGCCAACCCGCCAAATCGGTCCACCAGCTGCCGTCATGCTTTTGCGCGCCGGCCAACCAGGCGTCGGCGTTCGCCGGCGCTGAGAGGATGTCATTCGTCCAATACCAGCCTTTGCCTTTGGACGGTGGATTGATCATGCCGGCGATGTGCCCGCTCGCAGCCAGCACGAAGTGGGTCTGCGCGCTTGTCAGCTGCGCGATCCGCCAGGCCGAGCGCCAGGGCACGATGTGGTCCTTCTCGGCGCCCACCGCGTAAATGTCCTGGCGAATGCGGCGCAGGTCGATCGGCTGCCCGAGCAGCGAGATCTTGCCCGGCGTGATCAGGTTGTTCTCGAGGTACGTGTTGCGGAGATAGAAGCTGTGCGCCGCCCGGGCCATCCGGGTGCCGTCGTTGTTCCAGTACAGGAGATCGAACGCGGGCGGCTTGTTCCCCATCAGGTAGTTGTTGATCACCGTGTTCCAGATCAGGTCATTCGCGCGCAGCCGGTTGAACATGTCCGACATGCGGCGACTGTCGAGATAGCCGCGCTCGAGCATCTGCTGCTCCATGTAGGCGATCTGCGGCTCGTCGATGAACACCGCCGTGTCGCCGACCTCGGAAAAGTCCAGGAGCGATACCATGAACGTGGCCGCACCGAAGCGCTCGTCCCGCCGCGTCGCCAGATAGGCCAGCGTCATCGCCAGCAGCGTTCCGCCGATGCAGTAGCCAACGGGGTTGATGCGCTCGGCCCTCGTGATCTCGCGGACGACGTCGCTCGCGGCGAGCGGGCCGTCGGTCATGTAATCCTCGAAGGTGATGGCCTCCATCGAAGCGTCCGGGTTCTTCCAGCTGATCATGAATACCGAGAAGCCTTGCTCGAGCAGGAAGCGGACAAGACTGTTCTTCGGCTGCAGGTCGAGGACATAGAACTTGTTGATCCACGCCGGAATGAACAGCAGCGGCACGGCGTAGGTCTGAGGCGTCATCGGCGCGTAATGGATGAGCTCGATGAGGCGGTTGCGGTAGACGACCTTGCCTGGGGTCGTGGCGAGGTTCTTGCCCGGCGCGAACGCTACGGTGTCAGTCATGCTGAGCCGGCCCTGGCGAAGATCGTCCAACAGGCTGCGGAGCCCGTCGGCGACGCTGCCGCCGCCCGTCTCCCATGCCTTGCGAAGCGCTGCGGGATTGGTCGGCAGAAACGTGGTGGGGCTTATCGCGTCGAGGAACTGCCGGAGATGGAAGACAAGCCGCTGCCGTTCGTCGGGATTGACCGCCTGCCGCTCGGCTTCCTCGAGAAGGTGTTTGGAAAGCGCGAGATAGCTCTGCTTCAGCAGCCGGAAGAAGGGGTGCTGCTCCCATTCCGGAGCGTCGAAGCGCCGGTCGGCCTCGGCGCCTTCCGACCTGGCCGGTGCGGTGGGTGCGAGTCCCCACCAGCGCGCCGCGGTGCCGATCCAGATCTCGGCCGCTTCTCGCCACATCGTCAGGCCCAAATTGGCGGCCGCCGTCGTTGCGGGGACCGGATCCGCCGTTGATCGGTCAGAGAGCGTCACGAGAGCCCGCGTGATCTCGCCCCATGAGATGGGCAGCAGCCGGTGGAGAGGG
>JAENXG010000369.1 GCA_016649675.1 Methyloceanibacter sp. | reverse complement strand
CTGGCGAGCGGCGCGGGGAGCCCGCGCGCGGGGATGTTTTCCACTCATACTTGGATGACTATAAGCTGCCCTTGCCACCCGGCTCGTCGGTATCGAGCTCCAGCGCTGCGCCGTTGATGCAATAGCGCGCTCCGGTGGGCTCGGGCCCATCGGGGAAGACATGGCCAAGATGAGCCTCGCATTTGGCGCAACGGACCTCGGTGCGATGCATGAGGAAGGAGCGGTCCTCCTTCTCGCTGACTGATCCCTCACCCGCAGGCGCATAGAAGCTCGGCCAACCGGTGCCTGAATCGAATTTCGTGTCGGAGCTGAAAAGGGGCTCTCCGCAGCAAACGCATCGGTACATGCCTTCGCGTTTCTCCTTGTTGTAGGGGTGGCTGAAGGCGCGCTCCGTGCCGTGCTCGCGCGTAACATGGAATTGCTCGGGGGTAAGCTTCTTACGCCACTCCGCCTCAGAATTGGCGGTCTTGCCGGGGCCAGTTGTCTCGATTTTGTCAGCTTTGCTCATCGATGGAACACTTTCGGGTTGGTCGCATTTATCTTTCCGCAATATAGGCATTTCCAACGATCTCTCGAAGAGCCTTACATCGCCGCTCACGCAAGCTTGATTCCCAAGAAGGTTGCACGCCTGTAAGCTGAGGCGGGGAGATGGAGAGGAATGAAAAGTGCCGCTGTAAGCTGCGAGTCAAACTTAAGCAGCAGTGAGAGCTGGTTTGGGTAAACGAAAGTCTCCTCTTCCTTTATCATATTCGCAGAGCCTGCAGTCTTCGTTAGAAGAGATGCATTGCGGTTTTGTTGGAAAGTGCTATAGAGAGCAAATCAGTTAAGGTCGTTAGAGCGGCACACATTCTCTAGTTGCGAAACATTGTAACTTCCCGTCACAAAAACGGCGTAATCTGGTGACTTCAACAGTCACGTGGGCCCGGGAGATGCGCGAGCACCCGCCGATTTGTGGCATGCTTGCTAGGACCGGGGTTTAGACAGGATCAAGGAGCCACTTCATGGAAGCGAATCTGGAGAAGAACGAACTCGTTGAACTGACCGCTGAGATCGTCTCGGCTTATGTCAGCAACAACACGGTCGTCGCCACAGACCTTTCTAGCGTGATCCACAATGTGTTCGATGCGCTAAGCAAAGCGTCCAGCGCCTCTGGGCAGCCGGCGCGGGAAGAGCTCAAGCCGGCGGTTCCGCTGAAAAAGTCCGTCACGCCCGAGTACATTATCTGCCTCGAGGACGGTAAGAAGTTCAAATCGCTGAAGCGCCATCTCCGCACCCATTACGACCTGTCGCCCGAGGAATACCGCGACAAATGGGGGCTGCCGCACGACTATCCGATGGTGGCACCGAACTACGCGGCGGCGCGCTCGGATCTCGCCAAACGCATGGGTCTTGGGCAGCGGCGCCGGTAGAGGGCTCCTCAAATCGGCGCACGTCTTGTCAGTCGCAGCGCGGCGATGAAAAGCCGCGCTCGCGCCCGCATCCGATCCCAAGATCGGGTAGTCGCCCTAAGCGTTAACACAAGCCTTTGTGATTCCTAGTGAATCTGGCTTTCCCCGCTTGCATGTCGTGGCCGAACTCCACATAGTCTGATGACGTTGCAGCGATTCGCTGGCCTTTCAGGGCTTGCGCCAGGGGGAAGCCAATGCTGTCCGGACGAGCCTTTCGGGGCCAGTTGGTGATGCAAGGACAGCGCGAGTTATTCGATTATTGGGTCCGGTCGGCGGGACAAAGGCCTATGCCCAGCCGGTCCGATCTCGATCCCCTGAAAGTCCCGAGGCTGCTCCCTCATATCGGTCTGATCGATGTCAGAGACGGCATCGACCAGGCGTCGTTCAGGCTGGCGGGCACGCGCTTGCGCGACATCTATGGGCAAGAGCTCACGGGCAAGCGCGCCGACGAGGTCTTTTCCGGGGATTGTGCCGAGTATTGGCGCCGTATTCATGAGCGCGTGGTGGAGAAGGGCTTGCCGCTCCACGGCGTCGTCCGTGGACCGGCCAAGGGCCGTGACCACGTCATATTGTTCTGGTTAAGGCTTCCCCTCTCGGAAGACGGCGGCCGCGTCGACAGGATCCTGTGCCATGATGTGGCCGGTCCCACGGAGAGCGAGCGCCCGCAGGCCGAGCGCCCGCTCCTTTGTTATCCCCGCCCTCAACCGCAACCGAGATCTCTGCCGCGGCGGGTTCACTTCGGTTGAGCCTTCAGCCGTTCAAGTCTGAAGCGCGCAAGCTCTCCCTTATAGGCGCTCAACAGGCCGATGTGCCCGTTCGGGTCATAGCTCCAATGGCCGGCAAGCCCGCGCCGGCGAGCGTTTGCGTGCCGACTATTGGTTCGCCCATCTCAGCCCAAGGGTCACCTCGAACTGGTCGGCGCTCGCGCCCTCGGACCGGTCGCGCCGGGCTGCCCCCTCGAATGCCGCGGGGCTACGCGACGAGGTCATCGCCGCCAAGGAGAGGGTCATGCGGGCCCTTGCGGCTCGGGCAAGGTCGTGCTGCAGATCGCCTTGACGCGTCTCGCGCGGCATTACGGGCTGATCGGCGGGGAGGAGACGCAGAGGCGGGAGAGCGGTGGCCTGCGCCATTGGGGCAGCGAGGACTATCGTCCGACGCTCGATGCGTGGAACGCGGACCAGCGCAAGCGGCGGGATCCATGAACCGCCTGTCGCGATGCAGTCCTAGTGCAGCGTGCGTT
>JAENXG010000191.1 GCA_016649675.1 Methyloceanibacter sp. | reverse complement strand
GCGATCCGTCGGGCGCGTGACCTATCATGAACCGTTTCTTCTGCTCGTCGCTGAGCGTAAACCCCGTGTCCTTCATGCCGAGGGGCCCGGTGACGTGCTGCTGGAGAATTTCGGGATAGGGCTTCTTGGCCGCTTCGGACAGGGCGATGGCGAGCAGGTCGAAGCCGAAATTCGAGTAGAGGACCGAGGAGCCGGGCGCGAACAGCAATGGCTCTTTCTTCAGCCAGGCGGCGAAGCCTTCGCGGGTGATGGGGGCAAAGGGATCGTTGTCGGGGCCGGCCTCATGGGGCAGCTCGCGCGGGAGCCCAGCGGCATGGGTAGCCAAATCGATCAGCCGAATGGGGGGCATGTCGCTGCTCGTGCCGGAGGCAAGGTCAGGAGCCCACTTCGACAGGGGCTGCGCCAGTTCGACCGTGCCTTCGGCGGTGAGATGGGCAAGCACCTCCCCGGTGAAGGCCTTGGTGATGGACCCGATCCGCAAGATCGTATCGCCGTCGGGGGCCGGGCTGCCGGGGCCTGCGCGTTCGCCGAAGCCGTGCACGGACACCTCGCCGTCGCGCACGGCGCCGATCACGACGGCCGGCACCTTGGTGTCGATGAAGTAGATCTGTCCGGTGAACTCGACCATCTCGTCGAGCAACGCATCGGCGCGCGCAACTCCGGCGCTCGCTGCCATAGCTGCCAGCGCAACCACGGCGGCGCCCGCCCGCAGAACCGTGAATGACTGATTTTGCGCCATCGCTGCCACCCCTTAAGTTAAGGGCGGCACTATGCACCGAACGTGAAAGCGCGGCTAGCCAGAGCTCGCTTTAGTGCACGCTCACCGGCACGAGGTCGTTCTCGATGGCGTTGGCGATGGCCGCGTTGCGGCTGTCGGTGAGCGCGAGTGGCGTGCCGTCGGCGCCGAGCACGGCAAAGAGATCAATGCCCTTTGGCGCGGTGTGGAGCGCCGGGAATAATCTCTCGGCGACGTCGGGATCGAGCTGCTTGATATAGGCCACCTCGCCGTCGCCAAGCTGCGCGAACTCGCTCCGGCTCATGGGCGTGCGCGACAGGCGATCTTCTTTTTCGAACTCGTTCATCGACGTCTATTCCTCCTTGCGAGGCGTTGGCGGGGCACGGTCAGGTGTCACGCGACTTCAGTTCCCTTGGCAGCGACGATGCCGACCTTCAGCACCTGCTTCTCCTTGCGCGGCCGCTCGAGCTCGATGGCAAGAAGGCCGTTATGCAGCTCCGCCTTGCACACCTCGACGCCGTTGGCGAGCGCGAATGCCCGCTTGAACTGGCGCGCGGCGATGCCGCGGTGGAGGTAGTCCTTGGCCGTCTCTTCGCTCTGCTTGCCGCGGATGGTGAGCTCGCCCTCCTCGATGCTGACCTCGAGCTCGTCGGGCCTGAAGCCCGCCACCGCAAGGGTAATGCGCAAGGCCTCCGGCCCTCTCTCCCCTCCCGCCAACAGCTCGACGTTGTACGGAGGGTAGCCCGGTTCGCCAGCCTTGGCTGAGCGGGATTGAGCGCGCTCGGCTGAAAGGCTCAGCCACAGATTACCATCGAGAAGCGTCATGCGCGACATCTAGCGAAAGCCCTTCTGGACAAGCGGCTGCGCCGGTGGCGTTTTTGAGGCCCTGACGGCACCTCAGAAAGTCTGCTCAGCCCGCCGCGGCACCGAGCGTTATATCCGGGCTCGCATATGGGGAAATCCCGCAGCAAATTCAAGCAGAGAGGATGGCGAGTGCCGTCCCGTCTATCGCTTCTATCGCGGAGGGCCGGCTTGCACTAAGCTTCCTCTTCCCTCTCGTCATGCGCAAGCGATGATCTGGCACGTCAGTTCCAAGACCGGCAACGATGCATCCGACGGCCGCACCCCGCCAACGGCCTTCAAGTCGCTTCAGCACGCCGTGGATGTGGCGAAAGCGGGCGATACCATCCTCATCGCGCCGGGCGCCTACGATCAGGACTTGCCGGCGCGGGTCAGCGCGGCACGCGCAGCCAATGTCGTGGTGGCCGTGGCCGGAAGCGAATAAGCCTTAATCGGTCTCTGCCGTCTCGCCGTCGGCGGGCACAGTCTCGATCACGCGCAAGCGCCTGACCGTCAGGTCGTCGATCTCGACCGTGCCGAGATGCACCTTCTCAGCTCTGGCGCGCAGGATGTTCAAGCGGCCGATGGCAAGCGCCCCGATCGCCAGCGCTCCGATGGCGAGCGCGCCTATGGCAAGGGCCCCCGTCGCGACCGACGACATGCGGACCGGAGGCAATTCCAGATAAGGGCGCCTCAGCTCTCGCATGCTCGCATCCTCCAGGGAGCTACCGCCAACCGCGCGGACCAAACTTTGCACCGTTGCGTTCCTATGAAACTTGCCATTTGCCGGCGATTTTCGCGCGCGACACGCTGTCGATCGTCAACCCAAGTTCGGCGCCCGACCTTCAACAAACGCTCTTTGGAACTCGACCTGATCAATGGTGGATAGCGTCAATAGTTCGCGCACTCGATGGCCAGACTGAAGGAGCGCCTTCCTTCGGATTAGCCCAGTTGAAAGGAATATATAAAGTGGCCAAACCATATTTTCGAACCTTGCCTCTCGTCGATCGTAAAACCGACCAAGAGCGGACCGACGGCAACACTCCAAGAATAACGGGATCATCGGTTGGTCCCTACCGAGAGCGCCGTCCATCATAGCTGCTTTTATAGTGGGTGAATCGGCTGCTCCCTGAAAGGCCCTCAATCGCTCCTGAGCAGCTTCCGGCGTTTCACCATCGTCGGGTGGGGTCAAGTTCAGGCACTTCTCGGTCACGTCAAAAAGCGCCGTTGCGTACTGCGTCAACCGATCATCCGCTTCATCAGCGCGCGCCACTTCACCTTGATGGTGCATTACGTAAACAGTGATCAAAGCCGCGACGAGCGCAGTGATGACGCCGATGAGCGTTTGATAGTTGTAGATCCAGCCATAGTTTGGTGGAGCGGCGAATGCGCCGGCGTCAATCGCCCATCCAATCAGCGCAACGATGGCGCCGGCCCCCGGCACACCGAAAAGGATCTTAAAATCGCGGTCCATAGTAAAATCGTATCATGAATTCGTCAGCCGACGGAGTGGTTAGCCCGACTATGGACCGCTGTAACCACTGCAAGCAGGAACTCATCGAGATCGACAATCGCGGGGAGCGCCTGACGGGCTGCCTATCGTGCAACCTTTGGTCGGCCTCTGGCGAAAAGCTTTGGATCAGACTTTCAGAGGAAGATCTGCGCGCGCTCCACCAATTGCGACATGGCGGAGTGTCGAAGGAAAGGCCCAAGCGCTAGGAAACGCATAAAGCGTTAAGCGATCCGCCCCTGCTTACGCTCGATGAGGCGAGGAAAGCATCGGAACTAAGAATTTGCTGACATGCGGACGTTGTTGAGGAGCAGTTGCAGATTTTCTCCGTTGATGAGTTCGAGCCTTGTCGGCAAAAACGGAGCGATGAAGGGATCTTTTTCGATGTTGGGCGGAAAAGCCGAGGTCGTGGTAATCATCCCCTTCGTAACATCACGCTCCCCAGTCATGACACCCACGAGTGCGCGGACATCGTCGTAGCTGACGAGCTTCCCTGGGGCGTTAGCCTTCACCGAGACGATGATTTTTTGAGAGCAAAAACCTCCGCTCACTGCAATTACGTCGCGCCCGTGATCGCCCGAACGCGGCGTGAGTGTTACCTTTTCGAAACCGAGCCTCTTAAAGGCCCCCGCAACGATTTCCTCCCATTGCCGAGGTGAATATTTCAGGGCGGCGCTCCAATCGTCACCGAGCGATGTCGCGATATTTTCCCAGACAGCGGTGGTTGCCTTAACGAGAGTTCCCTCGGCAGTGGGGCCGCCGGAGACGATGATGCTTGCGACATTGATCTGAGTCTGCGGCTCCGCAGGCAGCCGGACACGGGGCCCGTCACCAATTGCGCGCTCACCAATAGCTCCGCCGCCAAGAACCGTACGGTTTTCCCAGGCTTACGTTACCTAATTCGCTACCTAAATGGATGATCGGCTCGTATCGGTTAGCTAGTCATTTGAAATTAATGGTGGAGCCAGGCGGGATCGAACCGCCGACCTCGTGAATGCCATTCACGCGCTCTCCCAACTGAGCTATGGCCCCTTCAGACACCAGACTCCAAAGCCGGAAACCCGGAGCGTCGCTCCTGACTTAGGCCCGGCTTCCTGCTGGTTCAAGAAAAATGAGAACTCAGGGTTCCTCGCCCTTGCCGCCGCCGACAATGCCGGAGACGTCGGCCTCTCCCTCCTCCTCTTCAAGGAAGGTGGTGTCGTCGTCGGCTGCCGGAATCGCGGGCGCGTCCTCGCCGAGATCGACGATCTCCTCGTCCTCCTCGACAGCAACCTCTTCGGCCACGACCTCTTCCAGGCTGATCACGTCGGCGCTTTCAATCACCGGCGTGTCCTCCACCTCTGGCTCCACGACGACTTTCCTGGCCTCTGCTGGTGCCGCGCGTTCGCCGCGGCGCGATGGGGGCGGCGTCACCTGATAGACCGTTTGACAGACGGGACAGACGATCGGCGTACGGCTCAAGTCGTAAAACCGCGCCCCACAGCTCGGGCAAATGCGCTTGCTTCCCCGTGCGGGTTTCGACATTGACACTCCTCGATGCTGGTCTTGAGTTGCACCCCCATTGCCACGCCTCACCGGTACTGTCAAAAGCTATCGAACGCTCCGAAAGCGCGAAATTGAGAGCCCATGAAGCAGCCGTTGACCGCCAGTCCTTCCGCGCGCCTTTCTGGCCGCGTGAGCGTGCCGGGCGACAAGTCGATTTCTCATCGTGGGCTGATCCTGGGCGCCCTTGCTACCGGCGTGACCCGCATCACCGGGCTGCTTGAGGCCGAGGATGTGATGGCTACGGCGAGGGCCGTGACCGCGCTCGGCGCCGAAATTACCCGGTCGAATGGGGCCTT
>JAENXG010000215.1 GCA_016649675.1 Methyloceanibacter sp. | reverse complement strand
GCCAGCCGGCAGAACGAGGAGACCACTACCGCCGCCTGGAACGTCGTTACGCACGACTACACCTCAACTATCGTTCCTGTTTTGTTCTAATCAGAGTCGGGGTGAGAGTCAAGATTGGCGCCCGAGGCCAGAGGAACCGTGGCTAAATGTGTGTATGCAGCCACACAGGATTGCCCCAGGGGGACAAAGTCTCCCGGAACTGTATCCGCATGCTGAGGATGGGCTTCGATTAATAAGCGCGACCCGCCGGCACCCCCCATTGTCTGGCTGATCCACGGCAGCATCTAGCGAGCGATCGAAACAATCTCCCGGCTTCAAGCGTTCATCGCGTAGGTCAAAGCCAGGAGGTTCGTTCCATGCGTGACATCGAAGGCAAAAGAATCGCGATCCTCGCCGCCGACGGCTTCGAGCAATCGGAGCTGATGGTGCCCAAGCAAAGGTTCGAAGAGGCGGGCGCCAAGGTCGATATCATTTCCCTCAAGACGGGCGAGATCTGGGGGTGGAAAGACGGCGATTGGGGCGACCCGATCAATGTCGACCGCACCATCGATGCTGTCAGCATCAATGAGTATGACGCGCTCGTCATTCCGGGCGGACAGATCAACCCCGATCTCCTGCGCGCCGATGCGGACGCCGTGGCCCTCGTCAAAGACTTCTATGCGAGCAAGAAGCCGGTCGCGGCTGTCTGCCACGCCCCTTGGGTCCTGATCGAAGCCGGCATCGCCAAGGGCCGCAAGATGACGTCCTATCATTCCATGGCGACCGACGTGAAAAATGCCGGCGCCACTTGGGTCGACAAGGACGTGGTCGTCGATCGGGGGCTGATCACGAGCCGCAACCCCGGCGATCTCGAGGCCTTCTCCGCCAAGATCATCGAGGAGGTGCGCGAGGGGCGTCACGAGCGCCGGGCGGTGGCCTGATCACGATTTTCCGACAGCGCAGCTTTTCTGCGGCGGCCGTCTCCGGCGTTGGCATTTGTCCCGCGCCGGTGCCGGCTCGCTTTGCTTATGCTTATCCTCGCGGTCAGGTTAGAATAAAATTTCTTTTGTCGCACCCGGATTGCGGCAGAATGGAACAGCATCCTACATTTACTCAACGCGTGCAGCAGGTGGAGTTCCGTCCAGGCCACGCAAGCGAAAGGAGGGAGTGAGATGGCACTCCAACTTGGCGAGACCGCCCCGGATTTCGAGGCCGAGACGACGCAAGGCCGGATCCGCTTCCATGAATGGCTCGGCAATTCCTGGGCCGTACTGTTCTCGCATCCCAAGGATTTCACGCCGGTCTGCACCACGGAGCTCGGCTATATGGCCAAGATCAAGCCCGAGTTCGACAGGCGCGGGGTGAAGATCATCGGCCTCAGCGTCGATCCCGTGGATCGCCACGAAAAATGGGCGGAAGACATCAAGGAAACGCAAGGCTTTGCGCCGAACTTTCCTATGATCGGCGATCCCGATCTGGCGATCTCGAAAGCCTACGGCATGTTGCCGGCGAGCACGTCGGGCACCTCGGAGGGACGGACGCCAGCCGACAATCAGACCGTCCGCAACGTGTTCGTCATCGGCCCTGACAAGAAGATCAAGCTGGTCCTGGTCTATCCCATGACCACGGGGCGCAATTTCGACGAGGTGCTCCGTGTCATCGACTCGATGCAGCTGACGGCCAAGCACCGGGTGGCGACCCCAGCGAACTGGAAGGAAGGCGACGACGTGATCATTGCCGGCTCGGTGTCCGACGAAGAGGCGAAGAAGATCTATCCCGATGGGTGGAAGTCGCCCCGGCCCTATATCCGGATCGTGCCGCAGCCGCGGAGCTGACCGCTAAGGCCGCCCGACTTTAAGCTTTGCTTTAGCGTCTCGCGACCCCGTCATAAATTACGTAATAAAAATACGTAACAAAAATCGATTGGCAGCCCCCGCTTCCTTCATGCTAGAAAGGGTGTGTACGGATCATATCGGTCCGTGACCGACATTGAAGGAACTGGATCGGCGGGCAACCCGCCGGCCAGGACATGCCGGGCAGGGGCTAGATGTGTGATCCAAGCGGCTCGGACCCGTCCGGGGCCGGGGAAAGCTCACGCGACGCCGCTAAACGCATCGCCGATCAGATCGTGCCTCTGATCCGCCTCGCGCGCGCCAAGGGATTTGACTTCCTCGCTTATTTGCTTGCCATGGCGCTCAAGGAATCGCGGCGACTCTCCGGAGAGTAGGAGCGCGCGGGGCGAACCGAAGCTGCCGACATGCCGTTATCCTGGCGTGAAAGCCCGGCAGAGCGATGGAGGCCGGTCGCCATGGGAATGCCGAAGACGCCTGCGCTCACGACCGATTGCGTCATTTATGACGGTGAGGGGCGGGTGCTCCTCATTCGCCGCAAGAACGAGCCGTTCCGAGGCTCACACGCGCTTCCCGGCGGATTTGTCGATGTCGGCGAGACGGTCGAGGCGGCCTGCCGGCGCGAGGTGCTCGAGGAGGCCGGCATCGAAGTCGGCGAGCTTCGTCTCGTGGGCGTCTATTCGGACCCGCGCCGCGACCCGCGCGGGCACACCGTCACCATCGCTTACCTTGCCCTCTTGCCGGGCGCGCTGTCCCCGCAGGCTGGGTCCGACGCCGAGGCCGCCGAATGGGTCAAGGATTGGCGGCAGCTCAAGCTTGCCTTCGATCACGCGCAGATCCTCGACGATGCCGAGAAGCTCGGGCTTGTATGACGCCGGCGGCGTGAGGCTCAGACATCATCGAACATATCAATTTGGATCATCAAGCATATCGTTGGGCGGCTCACTAGTAGAAGGCGCACGGGCTGTGTCAGGATGCCGGTCGGTCTTAGCGTTTCGGGATAGCGGCCGATTATGTCTGATGAGGACTTCGTCATCCGTGGGATCGGCCCCAACCAGCTGACTGACGAGGATGATTTCGAGCGTATTCTCGAAGCTCTGATTGGGATTGCCCAATCCGAGGGGCGGGACTTCCTTGCCTACTTATTGCGTATGGCGTTGATGGAAGCCCGTAACCAAAACCTCCCAGAGACTTATCATCCGCACTAGCGAACTCCGCGGCGGAACGGCTCTGCAGCCCGAGGCTAGGCGCGTGCGGGGTGATGCTCTATCTAAGGGCCTGCAGGCCCATAGCGGAGCGATTTCATGAACGAAACGCCGCCTCCCGGACGTTTTGCCTCCGAGCCGGAGCCGGCCGAAGCCGAGCGCTCGTCCGCCCGGGCGAGCAAGATCGGCGTCCTTCTCATCAATCTCGGCACGCCCGACGACACCTCCTATTGGCCGATGCGCCGCTACCTCAAGGAGTTCCTCTCAGACACGCGCGTGATCGAGGCGAACCGTGCGCTGTGGTGGCTTATTCTGAACGGTGTGGTGCTGGTAAAGCGGCCGCTCGCCAGCGGCGCGAAATACCGCTCGATCTGGAATGAAGAGCTCGACGAGTCGCCGCTCCGCACCATCACCAGGTGCCAGGCCGAGAAAGTCGCGGCCGCGTTCCGGTCTCATCCAAAGGTCGTGGTCGATTGGGCCATGCGCTACGGCTCGCCTGCCATCGCTTCGCGGGTCGAGGCGCTCGTCGCCCAAGGCTGCGACCGGCTCCTCGCCTTCCCGCTCTATCCGCAATATGCCGCCGCGACGACCGCCACCGCCAACGACAAGGTGTTCGATGCGCTGAAGACGCTCCGCGTGCAGCCGGCCATCCGCACGGTGCCGCCCTATCCCGGCGACCCCGTCTATATCGCCGCGCTCGCGAGCTCGATCAGGGTGCATCTGGCCGGCCTCGACTTCGAGCCTGAGGCGATCCTCGCTTCGTTTCACGGACTGCCTCAGGCCTATGTCGACAGGGGCGACCCCTATCAGGAGCAATGCGTGGCGACCACGGAAGCCTTGCGTGACGCGCTGGGGCCGCTCGGTCCAAAGCTCAAGCTCACCTTCCAATCGCGGTTCGGCCGCGCCGAATGGATCAAGCCCTACACCGACAAGACGGTCGAGGCGCTGGCGCGGGACGGGGTGAAGCGGATCGCCGTCGTCAGCCCGGGCTTTGCCGCCGATTGCGTCGAAACGCTCGAGGAGATTGCGCAGGAGAACAAGGAGATCTTCCTCGAGCATGGCGGGGAGATGTTCAGCTACATCCCCTGTCTCAACGACAGCGCCGAGGGCATCGGGGTGCTCGTCCATCTGATCGAGCGCGAGCTTGAGGGCTGGGTGTAACATTGGGGCCTTATGCTTCGAGACGCCGCCTTCGTCACGAGTGACTTCGGCGGCTCCTCAGCATGAGGAGGTAGTTCCTCACCCTGAGGAGGGCTGAAGGCCCGTCTCGAAGGGTGAGGCCCCGGGGCGGTGGGGTCATGAGCACGCGTGGACTTCTCGTTGCGCCCCTGTGTCTCATCCTTGCCGGCTGCGCCACGCCCATGGCCATGCGCGACACATCAACGCGGTCAAGCCGAATTGCGCGCGCATCGACAGGCAGATCGCGGCCTTGGAAAAGGAGAAGGCGGAGAACGACCAGAGGCTCCTCGCCGGGATCCAATC
>JAENXG010000400.1 GCA_016649675.1 Methyloceanibacter sp. | reverse complement strand
CTTGGATCATGCCACCATCGAGATCGAGCGCGCCGAATGCGCCGACAGCGGAACAAAGGGATGAGCAGCTCTATGAAATCCGGAAACGGGCAGACCGCGTCGCCGCAAGGCAAGCTCATCTCGGTCGAGGACCTGTCGGTGGACTTCCGCGGCGGCGGCAACCTCACCCATGCCGTCCGCCACGTGTCCTTCGACATCGGCGATGCCGAGACCGTGGCCCTTGTCGGCGAGTCGGGCTCGGGCAAGACAGTGACGGCGCTCTCCATCCTCAGGCTTCTCCCCTACCCTGCCGCCTCCCATCCCTCCGGCAAAATCCTGTTCAAAGGCGAGAACCTGCTGACGCTTCCGGCGAGCGCACTCCGCCAGGTCCGCGGCAATAAGATCTCGATGATCTTCCAGGAGCCGATGACCTCGCTCAATCCGCTCCACACCATCGAGCAGCAGGTGGGGGAGGTATTGAAGATTCACCGCGGGCTGTCCGACCGGGCGGCGCGGGAGCGCGTGCTCGACCTCCTCGACAAAGTCGGCATCGACGATCCCAAGGGGCGCCTGGCATGCTATCCGCATCAGCTCTCGGGCGGGCAGCGGCAAAGGGTGATGATCGCCATGGCGCTTGCCAACGAGCCCGACCTGCTCATCGCCGACGAGCCGACCACGGCGCTCGACGTCACCATCCAGGCGCAGATCCTCGACCTGCTGGCGAAGCTCAAGGCCGAGTTCAACATGGCCATGCTGCTCATCACCCACGATCTCGGCATCGTGCGCAAGATGGCCGACCGGGTCTGCGTCATGAACAATGGCGAGATCGTTGAGCGGGGCGCCACGCGCGAGATCTTCACCGCCCCGCAGCACCCTTACACCAAGCATCTGCTCGCCTCTGAGCCCAAGGGCTCGCCGCCGCCGGCCAATGCCAAGGCGAAAATCATTCTCGAGACCAAGGATTTGCGCGTGTGGTTCCCCATCAAGCGCGGCTTCCTGCGGCACACTGTCGGCTACATCAAGGCCGTCGACGGCATCGACCTTACCGTCAAGGAAGGCCAGACGCTCGGCGTCGTGGGGGAGTCCGGCTCAGGCAAGACGACGCTCGGGCTTGCTTTGCTCCGCCTCGTGTCAAGCGTGGGCCCCATCGTCTATCTCGGCAACCGCATCGACGGCTACGATTCCAAGCGCATGCGGCCGCTCCGGCGCCACATGCAGATCGTGTTCCAGGACCCTTACGGCTCGCTCTCTCCCCGCCTTTCGGTCGGGCAGATCATCGAGGAAGGTCTTCAGATCCAGAGCCCCGGACTCACCGAGGTGGAGCGGGCCGCACGCGTCTCACGCGCACTGAAAGAGGTCGGCCTCGATGATCCTGCGCTCTGCGACCGCTACCCGCACGAATTCTCCGGCGGCCAGCGCCAGCGCATCGCCATTGCCCGCGCTCTCGTGCTCGAGCCGAAATTCCTCATTCTCGATGAGCCGACAAGCGCGCTCGACGTGTCGGTGCAGGCGCAGATCGTCGATCTCCTGCGCGACCTGCAGCGCCGCCACAAGCTCGCCTATCTCTTCATCAGCCACGATCTGAAGGTCGTTCGCGCGCTAGCCAACTCGATCATCGTGCTGCGCTACGGCAAGGTCGTCGAGCAAGGCCCGGCCCGGACGGTGTTCTCCAAGCCCAAGACCGATTACACCAAGGCCCTGCTCGCTGCGGCCTTCGAGCTCGAGGCGACGCGCGGAGGCGTGGTCTCGACCTGAGCGCGTCGCGGGAACTCCTTACGCGGTCGCACGTTCTAGCCCCGACGAAAAAACAACGACGCAACGGAGGCATAAACCATGCGCGGCGTTCTCCTGTGGCTCATCGGCATTCCGATTCCGATCATCATTCTGCTCTGGCTGTTCGGCGTCCTGCACTAGGGCTTTCGCTCTAGGCGCACAGCTCCCTAGCGTGTCGGCTCTGCCGCTCCGCGCGGCAGACGCCGCACACAAATCACCTCGTACCCTGCCGCCTTGATGCGGGCTCTCGCCTCGGAGAAGAGCTCAGCCTCGACCGCCATGTGATGGGCATTGGCGTGGAGGAGCTCCTTCGGGCTCGTCATGATCCCGACATGCCTCTCCCAGAACACGAGGTCGCCGCGACGGAGCTGGGCGCCCCCCTGCCAGTCGACGGGGTGCCCGAGCTCGGCCGCCTGCATGTCGGCATCGCGCGGCACCGCCACGCCAGCTGCCTCGGCGGCGAGCTGCACCAGCCCGGAGCAATCGAGGCCGACACTGGTGCGACCCCCCCAAAGATAGGGCGTGCCGAGAAACGCCTCGGCCACCGCCACGTAATCGGTGGCAGCCTCGCCGATCGGCAGAGCATGGCGGGCAAAGACATAGCCTCCTCCGGCAAGCGCAAGGAACCTGCCCTCCTCCGCCGTAACGGCGACGAGAGCGTTCAGGCTGAGAAGCGCAAGCGGCGGCACCTTGCCGTCGGGTTGCGGGTAGACGTAAGTGCGGAGCGCCGAGACCCGATGCGTAGG
>JAENXG010000208.1 GCA_016649675.1 Methyloceanibacter sp. | reverse complement strand
TACACGAGCGTTCGGTTGGGAATGTTCGTGGCGACAGGCAGTCACGCCGCCCTCCTCCTCGATGGCGCCGGCCTGGTGCGCCTGCCACCCTGTGCTCCCGAACTCCACCCGATCGAAAACGTCTGGAATATTGCGCGGCAACAAACTCGCGGCCACCGTCTTCGGCGACGACATCGTTGATAAAACCTGCGACGCATGGAACTTCTTGAGCAAGATCCAATGCGCATCGCGTCAACCAAACCCGAACATGGACAACGGTCAATAACTAAGGCCGTTGGTGTGACTTATCTAATTTGTCCGCCTGCAAAATTGCGGACAATAGTGACCCCTTGAGGGGGATTTTCGCATCCAATTCCGACCCCTTCTGACGTGTTGTGTCAGCGTCCTTCCCTTTAGCCCTGCTGGGCTGGGAAGGGCTTTGGGGAATGATTGGCGTGGAGAAGATCGGCGAGATTCGACGCGCCTATTTTGAGCAACATCGCTCGATCAAGGAGATTGTGCGGACGCTATCGGTATCGCGCGCGACGGTGCGCAAGGTCGTGCGAAGCCACCAGACCGAGTTCAAGTACGAGCGCGGAGTCCAGCCCGCGCCCAAGATTGGCGCATGGGTCGAGGTTCTGACGGAGATCCTGGAGCAGGAAGCCAAGCTGCCAAAGCGAGAACGCCGGTCGACGCAGCGGCTGTTCGAGGAGTTGCGCGGGCGCGGATATGACGGCGCCCACGACAGCGTACATCGGTTCGTCAAAGCTTGGCGTAATGAGCACGTCCGGGTTCCGGTGCATGCCTATGTGCCGATGAGCTTCGCGCCAGGAGAAGCCTACCAGTTTGACTGGAGCCACGAGACGATCACGCTTGCGGGCCTGCCGCTTACGGTCAAGGCGGCGCACATGAAGTTGTCGCACAGCCGCATGCCGTTTGTGCGGGTCTACTTTCGCGAGACCCAGGAGCTGGTGTTTGACGCCCACGACAGGGCGTTCCGATTCTATGGCGGGGTCTGCCGACGCGGCATCTACGACAACATGAAGACGGCGGTCGAGGCGATCTTCGTCGGCAAGGCGCGCCGATATAATCTCCGCTTTCTGCAAATGTGCTCGCACCATCTGGTCGAGCCGGTGGCCTGCACGCCCGCTTCGGGATGGGAGAAGGGTCAGGTCGAGAACCAGGTCGGCAATTTGCGCGACCAAATGTTCCGGCCCAAGCCACGGGTAAAGAGCCTCGCCGAACTGAATGCGTGGCTGGAAGATCAGTGCACCGCCTACGCCCAGCGGACCCAGCATCCAGAGTTCAAGGAGCGGACGATCTGGGAGGTGTTCCAGGAGGAACGCGCGAGCCTGATGGAGTTGCGCGGCCCCTTCGACGGGTTCGTCGAGAAGGCGGTGCGGGCCAGCACCACTTGCCTGATCATGGCCGATCACAATCGCTACAGCGTCGATGCGCGTGCCGCCGGGCGAATGGTGCTGGTGCGCTCCCATGCCGAACGCATCGTCGTGTTGCTGGACGACGAGGTGGTCGCCGATCACCCACGTCAGTTCCGACGTGACCAGATCATCTACGATCCCTGGCATTATCTGCCGGTCCTGCTGAAGAAGCCCGGCGCCTTGCGCAACGGCGCCCCGTTCAAGGATTGGGCACTGCCGCCCGCGCTGACCCAGGTCCGCACCAAGCTGAAGCAACACGCCGACGGGGACCGACAGTTCGTCAAGGTATTGAGCGCGGTGCTGGATCACGGCATGGCAGCGGTCGAGGCCGCCTGTACGGAAGCGTTGGAGGCCGGCATCGCCAGTGGCGATGTGATCCTGACTGTGTTGGCGCGCCGGCAGCAGCCCGCGACACCACCCAGCATCACCACGCCTGATGCGCTTCGCCTCAAGATCGAACCCGCGGCCGATTGTGGCCGATACGACCGCATAAGGAAGATCGCCTAATGGAACGCCACGAGATTTTGGAAGCCATGAGCGAACTAAAACTTTACGGCATGCGCGCCAGCTTCGATGAGATTGCGGGCAAAGGGCTCACCCGGCGCGATGAGATCTATCCGCTCATCGCCAGTCTGATCCGGGCGGAACGCACCCACCGGCAGGCCCGCTCGATCAGCTACCGCATCGGCGGAGCCAAGTTCCCGGTCTTAAAAGATATCGACACGTTCACCTTCGCCGATACGCCGATCGATGAAGGACAAGTGCGCGAACTCGCCACCGGTACATTCCTGGACGCCAAACGCAATGCGATCTTCATCGGTGGCACCGGCACCGGTAAAACCCATTTGTGCATCGCCGTCGCCTCAGCCGTTATCCGTGCTCGCGCCAGAGGCCGCTTCTTCAACCTGGTCGATCTGGTCAATCAACTCGAGCAGGAGAAGGCCGCCGGTCGCAGCGGCCGGCTCGCCGAGAAGCTGCTGCGCCACGACCTCATCGTCATCGACGAGCTCGGCTACCTGCCATTCAGTCAGTCTGGCGGGCAGTTATTGTTCCACCTGATCAGCAAACTCTATGAAAACACATCACTGCTGATCACCACCAATCTGGCCTTCGCCGATTGGCCTCAGGTGTTCGGCGACGCCAAGATGACAACCGCCATGCTCGATCGGCTGACACACCACTGCGATATCGTCGAGACCGGCAACGACAGTTGGCGCTTCAAGAACCGCGCATAATCTCCCGCTCACCAATCGCCGCCCGCCAAGACCGGCTTTGCTTCGCTATTTGCGGCTCCGCGACGCCGGTCTCGGCTCTGTTAATAGGGTCGCCCTTGGCCGCGATACCGGGGGTCGGCGTTGGATGCGATTTGACAGGCTGCACCACGGGCCACCTGCTCGCGCGCGTGCGCCGAGCCAACAACAAAGCGAGACCCAACGTCAACTATGTCGGCATCGACATAGAGCCGAATTTCATTAGCGCCTGGGATCAGCACCGCCGGCTGAATCTGGGTTTCGAGCGATATGACGCCCGCGCATCCCTGACCGGTTCAAACTGATCATCCAATCTGATGGCCTAAATAGGCCCTGTCATATCGTCTGGCGGAAGGAGCGGCGCATGGGGATTGCGTTCGATTGAAGCCAGGAAAAGGGCGCGGACCTGAGCCCGCGCCGTCGGCAAGCTTCATTCAGTCCGCAAGCCACCCCTCAGCCGCCAGCGCATCGCGCATGGCCGCATGAACCTCCGCACGCCTTGCACCAAAGCGGGCCTGCGGCAAGTCCTGTCGGACGGCATGCCAATGCCCCGATAGACGACGCGGCACGTCGACCCTGTTCAGGATGAAAGTGCCGATGTCGTCAAAGGTGCGGAGCGTGCACGCGCCACCGGGTGCGGTCGAATTGACAACGATCGGCTCAAAATTGAACTCGCCCATAGGAAGCAAACCCCGCCGCTCGGGTTTTGTGCCGCCAACCACCAAAGCAAACGGGATGCCAACCCAGGGAAGTGCCCGCTGGCGTGAACCGGCGGGCCGTTGTCATTGCCTCAACCCCCTTGCATGTGCGGCGATCCGCTGCCGGTTGCGCTTCCTGCCCGATCGGCGCCGGCCAATGAAGCGTGAATGGTTAGGCCCGCTCCCCGGCGATCGCTAATAGATCGCGCGCCATCGAGGCGGCGTATCTAGCGTCAAGGCCCAACTCAGCCCGGCAAGTTGTTGTTGGTCGATCCATAGGCGCCGAGTCCGGCTTCAGGATCAGGACTGGCTGGCATCTTGGGTTCGAACGGCCGCAGGCCGGTCGCCATGTTCACGGAGCCGATTCCGAACTCGTGGACGTAAACCTGCTGACCCCCCGAGACGGCACTTAAATCGGCTTCGCTCAAGCCGCGAATGCCAGGGGTCCTGTTGGTTTTTCTGTTGGTCATGTAAGTCATCCTTTCCTTCGCGGGGGCCCATTCCCCTTGTGTGGGCAGGATGCCGGAGCAGCGGCGCGTATTCTGTGAGGTGGATCACGATCCAAGCTCGAGAGGCTCGATGGGCCGGCAAAACAAGCAAGCTTCCCCGTTTCGGCGCGCAGGGAAACTATGATCGTTCGCCGGCGTTGCCTTTCCTTTTAGGAGGTAATTTGATGCCCGCACGCGAACCTGAACCATCACGGCCGCCGGCATCCCCCAGGCCGCCCTCACCACCGCCATCCCGCCCGACCGAGCCGCCGCGCCAACCCGAGCCGAGCAGGCAATAACCCAGCGCTCACCGAGCCCGATCATGCGTCGATGGAATGGAGCGATGGAAAGGGGGTGAGACGATGAAGATCAAGCTCCTACGCGCGTCCAACACCGTCAAAGAGATTGAGTTTGCAGCGACCTTGCCGCCGCTCGAAATTCAGCGACTCGCGGTCGATTTAATGTTTGAGAATTTCGAAAGGAACCAAACACACCTATGGCCGCATGAAGAGGACGCCCGTGGCTCGCGTCACGAATGTTATGCCTGACCAAGGAATGTTGCTGAATCCTTCGACATCCGCGAAATCGTAACGGACGCCGGTCTCAAATTTCTGGGCCGCAGAATAGATGTCCAATCCTGAGAGGACAGATGGCTGAGCGATCAATCGACGACCGAGAGCGTTACGTCGGCTACGCCACCC
>JAENXG010000465.1 GCA_016649675.1 Methyloceanibacter sp. | reverse complement strand
GTGTTCTCGGTGCAATACCATCCCGAGGCCTCGCCCGGCCCCCAAGACAGCCACTATCTCTTCACCCGCTTCGTTGAGCTGATGCGTGCTCGCACGGACAGCTCAGCCCCGACCGAGTAAGCGACCCGATTTGCAGCCGCTGCCTGTTCCTCTATAAGCGCGTTCAACGCCCGCGCCATCCATGCCCAAACGCACAGACATAAAGTCCATCCTGATCATCGGGGCTGGGCCGATCGTAATCGGCCAGGCCTGCGAGTTCGATTATTCCGGCACGCAAGCCTGCAAGGCCTTGAAAGAAGAGGGCTATCGCATCGTGCTGGTGAATTCGAACCCGGCCACGATCATGACCGACCCGGACGTGGCCGACGCCACCTATATCGAGCCGATCACCCCTGAGTTCGTCACCAAGATCATCGAGAAGGAGCGCCCCGACGCGCTGCTGCCCACCATGGGCGGGCAGACTGCGCTCAACACCGCGCTCAGCCTCGACCGCTCGGGCGTGCTCGCCAAGTTCGGCGTCGAGATGATCGGCGCCCGGGCCGAGGTGATCGACAAGGCCGAGGACCGCGAGCTGTTCCGCGAGGCGATGAACAAGATCGGGCTTGAGACCCCCCGCTCGCGGCTGGCCGACGCGGCGCCCCTAAAACGCGCCGACCGGGAAAAATACAAGGCCGAAGTGACGCGCATAACCACGTCCCACGCCGACCCCGAGGAAAGATCGCGCGCGCTTGCGACCTTCGAGGCGGACTGGGCGAGGAAGGAAGGCGAGCGGCGGCGGCGCTATGTCGAGAAGGGCCTTATCGAGGCGCTCGACGCGGTGCAGGACATCGGGCTCCCCGCCATCATCCGCCCCTCTTTCACCCTGGGCGGCACCGGCGGCGGCATCGCCTATAACCGCGAGGAGTTCCTCGAGATCGTCGAGCGCGGGCTCGATGCTTCGCCCACCTGCGAGGTGCTGATCGAGGAGTCGGTGCTCGGCTGGAAGGAGTACGAGATGGAGGTCGTCCGCGACAAGGACGACAACTGCATCATCATCTGCTCCATCGAGAACATCGATCCCATGGGTGTGCATACCGGCGATTCCATCACGGTGGCGCCGGCGCTGACGCTCACCGACAAGGAATATCAGATCATGCGCAACGCCTCGATCGCGGTGTTGCGCGAGATCGGGGTCGAGACCGGCGGTTCCAATGTGCAGTTCGCGGTCAACCCTGCCGACGGGCGCCTCGTCATCATCGAGATGAACCCGCGCGTGTCGCGCTCCTCGGCGCTCGCCTCGAAGGCGACCGGCTTTCCCATCGCCAAGATCGCGGCCAAGCTCGCGGTCGGCTACACGCTCGACGAGCTCGCCAACGACATCACCGGCGGGGCCACGCCCGCGAGCTTCGAGCCCACCATCGACTATGTGGTGACCAAGATCCCGCGCTTCGCCTTCGAGAAGTTCCCAGGCGCGAAGCCCGTGCTCACCACCTCGATGAAATCAGTGGGAGAGGTGATGGCCATCGGCCGCACCTTCGCCGAGTCGTTGCAGAAGGCGCTCCGCTCGATGGAGACGGGCTTGACCGGCCTCGACGACATCGCCTTCGAAGGGATCGGCCAGGGCGACGACAAGAACGTCATTCGTGCGGCGCTGGGCACCCCCTCCCCCGACCGGCTCCTGAAAGTGGCCCAGGCGCTCAGGCTCGGCTTCGATGAGGCGCAGATCTTCGAGGCCTGCGCCATCGACCCCTGGTTCATTCGCCAGTTGCAGGACATCGTCGATTGCGAGGAGCGCGTCCGCCAGCACGGACTGCCACACAGCGCCGCCCAGTTTCGCGCGCTGAAAGCGATGGGCTTCTCCGATGAGCGGCTGGCCAAGCTTGCCGGCCTCGAGGCGAGCGAAGTCTCGGCACGGCGCCGGGCGCTCGACGTGCACCCGGTCTATAAGCGCATCGACACCTGCGCGGCAGAGTTCGCCTCGCCCACCGCCTATATGTACTCGACCTACGAGTCGGGGTTCGCAGGGCCGCCCGTCTGCGAAGCGCGTCCGAGCGCCGCAGAGAAGATCATCATCCTCGGCGGCGGCCCGAACCGCATCGGCCAGGGCATCGAGTTCGACTATTGCTGCTGCCATGCGGCGTTCGCGCT